>NZ_JAKRGG010000096.1:0-1649 GCF_022347645.1 Vibrio sp. MMH1-50 | reverse complement strand
CATATAACCTAGCCAATCAAAATGTCCAACACCCCACTGCTTATCTCTGAGTGGTTTCACATACAGTTCATCAAGATGCTCTACAGCAACTCCAAAGTTGGTGTGCTCGTGAAGCCTTAACCAAGACTGCATGCACTGAACTTGGAAAAAGCCGTTTGTTGAGTAGAAATCATGTAACTCAGATATAAGGATTATAAAATCCACATCTTTAGTTTCAGCAAATGCCGATAACTCTGACAACATAAAAGAGCCAATACCTTGCCCTCGATAACGTTCGTCAACACAAAAGTCGATTACGCCCAGAACCTTATGTATTTCACCACCGACGCTCACGGCTCGATAGTCCAGTCCAAGATAGCCAACCAACTGTTCACCTTGAAAATGAAGAGCACGCATATGAGGTAACTGCTTAAAGTAAGAGCGACTTACTTGGCTATCTGGGAAAGCTTCATTTCTTAACGCTTCGATTGCCTTATGACTAACGCCCTGTTAAGGTGTGAGCAACGCAATACCGAAGCTCACGCATACCACCTTAAACACTAAGCTCAACGCATAGTAAAAATGCCACGCGTTGCGAATCACTCTTAAACAGTTTGTTATGCTTTTTTAGCTTGTGAAACGTAAGCCCAAATTAATGAGTCTAAAATTTTCTCTTGACTGAGAAGTGATTTCGGATATTTAGCCTTAAATTTAAGTATTGAATTGTCTAATGAACCATTCAGTAAAACTGACTTTTGTTCTTTTTTTAGAGTGTTGATAATTTTCTCAGCTTTAATGATTTTATCAGTAATATCATTACCAGAAATAGTAGGCAGATGATAAAAATCTCTGACCATAGAATCGAATATAGGAAACGAACTATCAATCATATGTATGAGCTTTGTAATGAATGAAAACTGAAAGCTTTCTTTCGAGTGATTAGCATCAACGGTTAAGTTACTAAGGCTATGACACACATTTAGGAAATCAATTTTAGTATCGTTTTTATGTTCCTCTAAGTATTTGAAGTAACTATCATTGAATTTTGAATCTGGCGATATATACCTCATAACCCAATAACTTCTATATTTTTTCTGATAATTTAAATCTACAATGCTGTGGATTCAAGTTACTCATTATATTATCGATATTATTATTAATTTCCGTATACAAAATAAACCTCAAATAATTAACAGAATGGAAGCATAACGCCCTGTTAAGGTGTGAGCAACGCAATGCCAAAGCTCCCGCATACCACCTTAAACACTAAAACCAACGCATAGTAAAAATGCCACGCGTTGCGAATCACTCTTAAACAGTTTGTTAGCCCACATCTCACAGCTAGTGCTAGAACCAATTGCTAATAAAGTTCTGAACTAACACCGAACCTGATGGAGTGAGTGTCCAAACAAATGCTCCAATATTTACGAATATCGTCAGCCACAAAATCGATTTAAATGGCTGTTTTTTCGACTTATGACGAAGTTGATTTTGAGCACATAATGCCCCCATCCAACCACCGAGTAACGATAAAAGATGAAGCGTATTTTCTGGTGTCCGCCATTTGCCGTTTTGAGCGGCATTTTTATCTATTGCGTACATTACGTAGGTTACAATGGACATCAGGATATAAGCTGCAATGAACAGCTTCTCACCACCTAATATGAACA
>NZ_JAKRGG010000095.1:0-1018 GCF_022347645.1 Vibrio sp. MMH1-50 | reverse complement strand
CACTCGCGGATAATTCAATTCACAATGCAACATCACAACGCGCTGAAAGTAGATTCTGAATAATCGCTTAGGCTCCTTCAGAATGACGCTGTTCGTTTAACTCTCTCTCCGAGTCATTCCCGCGAACCTAGGTGAGACTGGGAATCTACTCACCACAAACTCGATCGAAAATGATTAACAAGAACACGAACAAGCAAATGGTGAAAGAGGGTTGCAAGCACCTTACCCAGCATTCAGCATCAAACCACCAACCCCACCTAACCTCCCCTTATATCAAACTCCGAAGATCTCAACACACCGAGTTCAAAGGGGAGGAACGGGTTCCGTATTCGCGGATAATTCAATTCACAATGCAACATCACAACGCGCTGAAAATAGATTCTGAATACTCGCTTAGGCTCCTTCAGAATGACGCTGCTCGTATAGCTCTCTTTCCGTCATTCCCGCGAACCTAGGTGAGACTGGGAATCTACTCACCGCAAGCTCGATCCAAATACTTAGCTAAAACACGAACGACTAAAAGGTAAACAAGGTCGCAAGCACCTAACCCAACATTCAGCCTCAAACCAGCAACCCCACCTAACCTCCCCTTGTATCAAACTCCGAAGCTCTCAATACTCCGAGCTCAAAGGGGAGGAACTGGTTCTACACTCGCGGATAATTCAGTTCACAATGCAACAGCACAACGCGCTGAAAACAGATTCTGAATACTCGCTTAGGCTCCTTCAGAATGACGCTGTGCGCTTAGCGCTCTCTCCGTGTCATTCCCGCGAACCTAGGTGAGACTGGGAATCTACTCACCACAAACTCGATCGAAAATGATTAACAAGAACACGAACAAACAAACGGTGAAAGAGGGTTGCAAGCACATAACCCAACATTCAGCCTCAAACCACCAACCCCACCTAACCTCCCCTTGTATCAAACTCCGAAGCTCTCAACACACAGAGCTCAAAGGGGAGGAACTGGTTCTACACTCGCGGATAATTCAATTCACAATGCAACATCACAACGCGCT
>NZ_JAKRGG010000094.1:0-1072 GCF_022347645.1 Vibrio sp. MMH1-50 | reverse complement strand
ATCGTATAAGGAGGTGATCCAGCGCCAGGTTCCCCTAGCGCTACCTTGTTACGACTTCACCCCAGTCATGAACCACAAAGTGGTAAGCGTCCTCCCGAAGGTTAAACTACCTACTTCTTTTGCAGCCCACTCCCATGGTGTGACGGGCGGTGTGTACAAGGCCCGGGAACGTATTCACCGTGGCATTCTGATCCACGATTACTAGCGATTCCGACTTCACGGAGTCGAGTTGCAGACTCCGATCCGGACTACGACGCACTTTTTGGGATTCGCTCACTCTCGCAAGTTGGCCGCCCTCTGTATGCGCCATTGTAGCACGTGTGTAGCCCTACTCGTAAGGGCCATGATGACTTGACGTCGTCCCCACCTTCCTCCGGTTTATCACCGGCAGTCTCCCTGGAGTTCCCACCCGAAGTGCTGGCAAACAAGGATAAGGGTTGCGCTCGTTGCGGGACTTAACCCAACATTTCACAACACGAGCTGACGACAGCCATGCAGCACCTGTCTCAGAGTTCCCGAAGGCACCAATCCATCTCTGGAAAGTTCTCTGGATGTCAAGAGTAGGTAAGGTTCTTCGCGTTGCATCGAATTAAACCACATGCTCCACCGCTTGTGCGGGCCCCCGTCAATTCATTTGAGTTTTAATCTTGCGACCGTACTCCCCAGGCGGTCTACTTAACGCGTTAGCTCCGAAAGCCACGGCTCAAGGCCACAACCTCCAAGTAGACATCGTTTACGGCGTGGACTACCAGGGTATCTAATCCTGTTTGCTCCCCACGCTTTCGCATCTGAGTGTCAGTATCTGTCCAGGGGGCCGCCTTCGCCACCGGTATTCCTTCAGATCTCTACGCATTTCACCGCTACACCTGAAATTCTACCCCCCTCTACAGTACTCTAGTCTGCCAGTTTCAAATGCTATTCCGAGGTTGAGCCCCGGGCTTTCACATCTGACTTAACAAACCACCTGCATGCGCTTTACGCCCAGTAATTCCGATTAACGCTCGCACCCTCCGTATTACCGCGGCTGCTGGCACGGAGTTAGCCGGTGCTTCTTCTGTCGCTAACGTCAAAT
>NZ_JAKRGG010000093.1:0-1074 GCF_022347645.1 Vibrio sp. MMH1-50 | reverse complement strand
TTGATGTTCTGCCAATCAATGATGCTCCAGTATCGGGCAACTTGGCTTACAGTGTCGATGAAGACAATTCAATTACGCTTAGCCAAGAGCAGCTTCTTGCTCAAGCATCGGATGTAGAAGGCGACGCGCTAACCGCATCTAACCTAGTGGTTGACGGTGATGCAACGGTCACGGCTAACGACGATGGCAGCTTCACCATCACACCAGATGCGAACTTTAACGGTGACATTGATATCACGTTTGATATCAGTGATGGTTCTGACACCTTGGTCGCAACAGCAGATCTAACGGTTAATCCAGTTAACGACTTACCACAGCCAGAAGATCAAGCGTTTACCATTGGTGAAGATGGCGTCTTGCTGTTCACTGATGAAGATCTGCTTGATGGTGCAACGGATATCGATGGCGATAATCTATCGGTTGAAGGTGTCACTTACACAGGTGCAGACGGTGTCCTAACCGACAATGGTGATGGCACTTACAGTTTCGCGCCAAACGAAAACTTCAATGGCGACGTGAACTTTACCTTCGATGTTTCTGACGGCACGGATACCGTGACCGCGAATATCGATGTAAGCGTGACGCCAGAGAACGATCCACCAGTGGCAGGTAGCACGTCTTACACCGTACACGAAGACAACTCAATCACCATCAGCGATGAGCAATTACTAGCGAATTCGTCGGATATTGAAGGTGACGTATCTGTAGACAGCGTTAGCTACAGCGGCGCAGATGGCGTGTTCCAAGACAATGGTGATGGTACTTACACCTTCTCACCAAACGAAAACTTCAATGGCGATGTTAGCCTAGATGTTGTCGTGGTTGACGAGGACGGCGCGGTTGATACAACAACAGCGGGTATTACCGTTCTTGAGGTGAACGATCCACCAATCGCAGGAACAACCAGTTACACCATTGATGAAGATGAAGTCATCACCATCAGTGCAGAACAGTTGTTGGCGAACTCCTCCGATATTGAAGGTGAGGTAGCACTAGATAGCGTGAGCTACAGTGGCAGTGAAGGTATCTTTACCGACAATGGTGATGGTACGTTCAGCTTTGCACCAAACCAAA
>NZ_JAKRGG010000092.1:0-1134 GCF_022347645.1 Vibrio sp. MMH1-50 | reverse complement strand
GTTATACACATAAATCACTTCTTCACTATTCGATAGATCGCAATTTAGAGCAGATAACATCTCTACAAAGTAAGCATTATGTGTAACCCCTCGAGAGTTTGCACTCCAAAGGTAGACTTCATCATCTTCAGCATTACTTGGATCATCACTATCAATACGAATACCTTGCCAAATAACATTGGTAGCAAAGGGATTGTCGGCATGGCGTGATTGCATGGTTAACTCTGGAAAACTAAAGCGTCCCTCATTGTCAGTTGTCGTGTAATCATGTATTTCATCATCGGTAACATCGATAAATTCATAGCTTCTTTTTAATTTAACACCAGGTAAGGGGGAACCATTGTTGGTAAGTTTTCCAGTCACTGGAGGGAACAGCTGAACCGTTTTCTTTCTAAACATTTTGTTCTCCAAGCCAAAATCTGAAAGTGTAAAAACTAACAGAAAACTGAGGTGTGTTAACGATAGTAAACCTCTAAGCATAGCCAAATTATTGATATGCATATGGTTTGTCTCTGGCATGCTATATGCCGAAAACAGAACTGGCAATATTGTCTAAGGCAAGATAGTGATCAATTTGGATTTGTTGTCAAAAATGAGAAGTCAGTTCATTGGAGCGGCTTGCTATTATATTTACCGTTAACAGGAACCTTCATTTTTTCAATCGTTTATTAGACTGAAACCTCCTTAGATGCGTTATGCGACAGCCTCTGGACAGAAGTTATTTGTTGTTAATGTCCTCAAATGATTATGTCCAACAATGAGTTTAGAAATGTTTTTGTATGTGAAGTAAGAGCGCAATTCTTCGTTTTTTATTCAATAATAGAATGGAAAAAATTAGTTGGCTCAGAGGTTAATCTTGGAGGAAGTATTGTCATTTTTATCCCCTAAATTAATCCATTAATATTTCCGTACTTATCCAAATTTTTAAGCTCATCAAACTCTTCAATGTCTGCGGCTTTTCTTTTTTCAATTTCAGATCGTTTAGGCCATCTACAAATGCTGACTATAGGGTATACAATTACGCCACTGGAGTATTTTGAGTTATACACATAAATCACTTCTTCACTATTCGATAGATCGCAATTTAGAGCAGATAACATCTCTACAAAGTAAGCATTATGTGTAACCCCTCGA
>NZ_JAKRGG010000091.1:0-1504 GCF_022347645.1 Vibrio sp. MMH1-50 | reverse complement strand
TGATGAACTGTATGTGAAACCACTCAGAGATAAGCAGTGGGGTGTTGGACATTTTGATTGGCTAGGTTATATGTACTAGTCAACCACAGGGCTAACAAACTGTTCAAGAGGGATTCGCAACGCGTGGCATTTTCACTATGCGTTGGTTTTAGTGTTTAAGGCGGTATGCGGCGGCTCTTGTATTGCGTTGCTCACCCCTTAACAGGGCGTTAAATGCCAATAGTCAAACGCAGTTAATTACTACTGCGTTTGATTCAGGTGAAACTTTTGTGCTAGCGACCAAATGCACGATTATAAGCTTTTGTAAAACCGATCAGCGAAGAGCTTATAGAGTTGAGACCGATACTTTCACTGACCCTAACTCTGTATCCACGTTTCATAGCGTTTAGTATTGGTGTTGTAAGCTTAATCGCTGCAAGGTCTTCGTTCCAATAGTACTTTTTTTGGTTGTAGAATATACGTCCATCAACATTAATATCTGCGTTGCAGCTTAAGCTTTGACTTCTTTCATTGCACCCGTACCCATTTGACATTTTGTTGGTTAAAAACGTAACTAAATAAGCATCACCAGAATCTTGAACAATCCATATCTCGCCATCGAAATTTACAACCTGATTGCCGTTTTTTGTTGTTGTCCATTGAACTGTGTTTTGGCTCGGTGTCTGAGTTACTTTTGATGCTCTATTTGCGGGCTGTGAGGCGCTATATGAAGAGCTACTTGATGAACTAGAATAGGATGAAGATCCACCATTGTGGCAATGATAGCCGCCATTTATGTTGTCGTTGTGACAGCCAGCAGCGTTTGTTCGACCTGAATGTCCAAACGCATTGAATGAAATCAATAAAATTGAGATAAAGAGGGTTCTCATACAGCTATTACCAAAAATTAAGGGAGGCTAGTATCTTCAAATTTCGGGCTGTTGCAACGAAATTTGTTCCCAGAAGTGCTTTAATTGTCATTTAACAAACTGTTTAAGAGGGATTCGCAACGCGTGGCATTTTTACTATGCGTTGGTTTAAGTGATTAAGGTGGTATACGGCGGCTTTGGTATTGCGTTGCTCACCCCTTAACAGGGCGTTAGTCGCCAGAAAAAGCTAGCAATCAAAATCATGTTTCTAAGCTTAGAATTCCGAGGATGATCGTTTGATACGCAGGTGCGTCGTCGATGGTCAAAACTCAATTTCAACAGTTTCAAGTCCAAAGCTTTGTGACTGTCCTTGCGGTTGTTTTGTTCTTTGGTGCTGACAGTGCAGGGTAATCGAGAGTCTGTTTTTGGTTGCAACTCTGCTCGGTGAGTTTGTTGGTACAAAAGCCAATTTACTCGCTGAAGTGACGTTTTCTCTGGTGTTGTAAATTCCACGTGGTTTCAGTGACTTTGTTGAAAGTTCGCACTGTGAGATTGGTTTTCCAAAAGCGCTTTTTGGTGTTGTCAGTCCGTTTTCTGCGGCGTTGTTTGTTCCAAGTGGTTTCATTGAATAGCCGCTTTGAGACTACGCCTGACTT
>NZ_JAKRGG010000090.1:0-1620 GCF_022347645.1 Vibrio sp. MMH1-50 | reverse complement strand
TTCGGCACGCGTGGCATTTTTACTATGCGTTAGGTTTAGTGGTTAAGGTGTTATGCGGAAGCTTGGGTATTGCGTGCCTCACACCTTAACAAGGCGTTATGCGATTGGAGCTAGAATGGACAACTTAGTGCAAAAACTAAAAAGTCTTGCTTATGACGAAAAGCGGTGTCAGCAAGTAATATCTAAATTTTCACTAGCAGAGCGTAAAGAGGCTTTAAACGCACTTGCTCAATTTGAGAATATCAATGAAGAGCGGTGGATACTAAATATTGTTTATCATATTTCACCGCAGATACATGATTTTATCGATTCTTATACATCGGGAGCTTACACGAGAATTAGAGAGCATCAGAGAGGTATTCAATATGATGCGAAGTTAGGCAAACTAATAAGTGACTTTATGGCTAACTCGCATATGATGCCTAAATATTTAAAGAGTTGTAGGCACTACTCTAAGAGCACTTCTTGGTATGACTATTTCTCAGTCAATGACACCCTTGAATTAGACAGTTTTATGTCTTGCGCTCGTGAAAGTTCAGATTTCTCATATGTATTGAAGCCAGAAGCCATTTTAGTTTTTAATTCGTGTAAACAAGGTTTCTACCTTGGGGCAATGACAAGAGAATCTTGCGAAAGAGAGGTGTTATTTCCAGCAGGATCTCGGTTTAAGTTGAGTGAAGTTAGAGGAAATCAGTACTTGCTGGAAGAAATCGCATAACAAACTGTTCAAGAGGGATTCGCAACGCGTGGCATTTTTACTATGCGTTGGTTTTAGTGTTTAAGGTGGTATGCGGCGGCTTTAGTATTGCGTTGCTCACCCCTTAACAGGGCGTTAAGGCTCACGGAGTATTCATGAAATTTAAATATTGTATGCTTGTTGGTGGTCAAAGTATTCATCTACGAGTAGCTGCTGATGTTATTGAACAATCAATAGAAGAATTCGAAATAGCTGGTGGTTGCTTTGACCCGAAAACATTTTCCAATGTTCCAAGCTTTAAAATCGACCAAAGGGTATATGCTGATGCTGGATTTACTAATGAGGTTCTTGTTGGCATTTGCGTTTTCTTTAGCACCTGGATGGGTAACAAGATCTTAGATGAACTGTACGATAAAAGTCTCAAGTTCAGTTTCAAACGTTTTACTCAAGCTTTTCGTGCTGACAAACGTTGTGCCGAAAATCAAATAAGCCTGCTTGCATGTACCTACTTTTCAGATCTTGACTTAACACTAGCCATCCGTCTAACGTCTAGAGATAAACTCGAAGAAGAACAACGTGATAGCTTATTTAAACAGGCTCATCTCAATGCAGCACAGTTTATTAGTGAAAATGGAAAACAAGCTCCAGTCCATTACTATCACATCCAAAATGGCACATTGAATCTTGAACCTTTGTTAAAAGAATCTATTGAACAAATACAGCGTGAGAAATGAGCCTTAACAAACTGTTTAAGAGTGATTCGCAACGCGTGGCATTTTTATTATGCGTTGGTTTTAGTGTTTAAGGTGGTATGCGGCGGCTTTGGTATTGCGTTGCTCACACCTTAACAGGGCGTTATTTCCGCAACGGATCTCTCAGGCTGAATGTACGTGGTTGTAGCCTAAGAGTGAAAGTGACGGGGT
>NZ_JAKRGG010000089.1:0-1708 GCF_022347645.1 Vibrio sp. MMH1-50 | reverse complement strand
TTTATCCACGTCAGTTATATATTTTCTTTTGAGGCTCAACTTTGTCAAAAGGTATACTTATACCTTATCTGATAAAGGCTTTGTCATTAAGTCACAAAGTACTGTACCGCGTTGGATGAACAATGCTACACAAGCTGTCGGTTGGATTGGAGCTATCGTATGTATATTAATGGTATTACTTGTTGGCCCAATGGCGCTAGCAGGCGCTGGCGCATTTATATTGGTTTCCTTTAAAATGCTTAAACGCCAACCAAATGAAGTAGCCGAAATTAAAGTAGGCGAACGTGAGGATTGGCTGTTCGCCTACTACAACAAAAAGCGTAAAGTGATTCGCTTCTACCACAAGTATGACGAGTGTTCTAAATGGAATCTAGAGAAGCACACCGTCTTCAGAGCTCAAACTCGTGGTTATAGCTACATATTCTTTAGGACTGCTCAAGACCTTGATGCAATGCTAGAGACCCTTTCAAACAAGTACGGCATTGAATGCATTGATTTTCCAGACCATAAAGCGTTTTTTGAAGGAAGACCTGAACCTCGAATTGAAGATATCCCGTCTCGCAGCCTTGAATTTCCGGTAGCTGATACCTTTGACCTTAGGGCTCAAAATGCCCCGCTTCCTGAATGGCGACGTATATACAACGGCAAGTGGCGAACCGAATCTGAGATTGAAAAATCTAAATCTGAACTAACAACAGCCAAGGAGTAACCCTTGGCATATTCACCATTTTATATCACCCCAGAAGAGTTGGCAGTTTATCAAGAGGCGCAAGAGCAAGAAATTCTCACAGGGGACAATATAACAACGTGGCGTAAGTACGATATTGAAGAACCAAATCGATACCTTTATTTGTTCATTTCGATTGTGGCAATGTTGCCGATAATTGTATTTTTCTACTTCCTTGGCTTTTGGTCTAGAGGGTGGGTTAATGATGCCATATCGGTACTTGTCACATTTTTTGTGTACTCGCTAAGCTACTACATGTATGGACGAGACTATCGCTATGACTACATTTTTTCAGATAAAGGCTTTGTGATGAAAAAGCGTCGCAATATGCCTAAATGGATAAATACCGCTACGCAAGCTGTTGGCTGGATAGGCGCAGTGGTATGTGTGGTAATGGTAGCGGTGGTAGGCCCGATGGCATTAGCGGGAGCTGGTGCTCTTATTTTATTCTCATTCGGTATGTTAAAACGCCAGCCTGATGAACCAACAGAAGTGAGAGTTGGAGAGCGAGAAGATTGGCTCTTTGCTGATTACAATAAGAAAAGAAAAGTACTCCAATTCTATTTTAAGTATGATAGGTGCGAATACCAAGATACTGCTCATAAGACTATCTTTCGCTCACAAGATCGATTCGATTGTTACGTTTTCTTTAAAACTGAAGCAGATTTAGAATCCATGGTCACGCAACTTTCAAATATCTACAAACTGGACTGTAAAGAAGTCAATGATCATAAAAAGCTGTTTGAAGCGAAGCCTGAACCTAGACTTTTTACGACTCCTGCTTGTTATCGAGAATATCCTACCAATGAAGTGTTTAATTTAAGGGTTGCGAAAGCGCCACTCCCAGAGTGTAAGTATCTTTACAACGGCAAGTGGCAAACGGAATCTGAGATTGAAAAATCTGAATCTGAACTAACAACAGCCAAGGAGTAACCTTTGGCTTATTTACCTTTTTACATCACGCCAGACGAGCTTTCGGCT
>NZ_JAKRGG010000088.1:0-2159 GCF_022347645.1 Vibrio sp. MMH1-50 | reverse complement strand
TAACAACAGCCAAGGAGTAACCTTTGGCTTATTTACCTTTTTACATCACGCCAGACGAGCTTTCGGCTTATCAAGAAGAACAAGAGCAACAAATTCTAAGGGGGAAAGATCTCACAACCTGGCACAAGCACGATATTGAAGAGCCTTTTCGATACTTATACCTATCGATTGCTATAGCCGCTGTCAGTCCATTATTTTTCCTTACCTATTTCCTACATGATAGTAGTGAAATGATCTTAACTTACATTTTATCGGGGCTGACGATAATCATGTCTGGTGTATCTTATCTGACATTTGGTTTGGACAATCGTTATGATTACACCTTGTCCGATCGCGGGTTAGTTATAAAAAAACGACGTAATTTACCGAATTGGGTAAACTCTGCAACTCAAGTCATGGGCTGGATTGGAGCTATTGTATGTATATTGATGGTTGCGGGTTTCATTTGGTATGCTTAAACGACAGCCTGATGAAGCAACAGAAGTGAGAGTAGGCGAACGAGAAGATTGGCTTTTTGCGGACTACAACAAGAAAAGGAAAGTGATTCAGTTCTATTTTAAGCAGGACATATGCAGATATCGAGATACTGCTCATAAGACTATCTTTCGCTCACAGGATAGATCAGATTGTTATGTTTTCTTTAAAACTGAAGCGGATTTAGAATCCATGGTCGCGCAACTGTCAAAGGTCTACAAACTGGATTGTACAGAGGTAGATGACCACAAAAAACTGTTTGAATCGAAGCCAGAATCAAGACTGTTTAGTATTCCAGTTTGTAGTAGAGAATATCAAACCGATGAGGTATTTGATTTAAGGGCGTCAAATGCCCCGCTTCCAGAGCGAGAGTACCTATACAACGGTAAGTGGCAAACGGAATCTGAAATCGAACAATCAAAACCTGAACTAACAACAGCCAAGGAGTAACCTTTGGCTTATTTACCTTTCTATATTACCCCAGAAGAATTTTCAGCATACCAAGAAGAGCAGGAGCAAAAAATTCTTAATGGGAATAATCTGACAGTCTGGCACAAGTACGATATTGAAGAACCTTTTCGATACTTATACTTATCGATTGCTATAGCCGCAGTCAGCCCATTATTTGTTCTTACCTATTTCCTACATGATAGTAGCGAAATGATCTTAACTTACATTTTGTCGGGTCTAACGATAATTATGTCTGGTGTGTCTTATCTGACATTTGGTTTGGACAATCGTTATGATTACACCTTGTCCGATCGCGGGTTGGTTATAAAAAAACGACGTAATTTACCGAATTGGGTAAACTCTGCAACTCAAGTCATGGGCTGGATTGGCGCAATAGTTTGTGTTTTGATGGTTGGGGCTGCTGGACCGGTGACACTTGTCGGAGCCGGTGGCTTTATATTGGTTTCATTTCGCATGCTTAAACGCCAACCGGATGAACCAACAGACATTAAAATCGGAGAGCGTGAAGATTGGCTATTTGCTTATTACAACAAACAACGCAAGGTTATTACTCTCTATCATAAGTATGACGATTGCGATTACAGAGATGTAGCGAAAACGACCGTTAATCGATGCCATAATCGCGGTAGGAGTTTTCTATTTTTTAAGTCAACCAATGACTTAAAGAGAGTACTGGAAAAGCTCTCTGAAGAGTATCAACTTAAATGTACCGAATTCGAGGATATCAAAGCCTTGTTCAATGCTTATTCACCTGACGAATTGCTCTCGGAACCAGCAAGAAGCCTAGAGTTCCCTTTGGATGATACGTTTGAACTTAGAGCTCAAAACGCTCCTATCCCTGAATGGGAATACCTTTACAACGGCAAGTGGCAAACCGAATCTGAGATTGAAAAATCGAAATCTGAACTAACAACAGCCAAGGAGTAACCCTTGGCTTATTTACCATTTTATATCACCCCAGAAGAGCTTACTGCTTACCAAGAGGCACAAGAGCATGAGATTTCTTCTGGTCAAGGCTTTAAAAACTGGCAAACAAAAAATGTCGAAGAAGCTTCTAGATACATTTATTTGAAGATGACTTCGATTCCTGCAGCTATCTTCATTATTCTCTTTTTCGTACTTGCTGATTTAAACAATTTATCATCCGCACTAACTCTAGCTAGCGGGTTTTGTTTATCCACGTCAGTTATATATTTTCTTTTGAGGCTCAACTT
>NZ_JAKRGG010000087.1:0-1927 GCF_022347645.1 Vibrio sp. MMH1-50 | reverse complement strand
GGTCAGTGCATTTTTCTTCTAGCCAACTCTCGTCTCTTAATCGAGTTTAAGTTTTGTAGCTGCCCGTCTCACTTCAGTGTTCAAAGCCTTTCATATCATGCCACTTTTCAATATCTTGGAGCGCATAAATAGAAGTAGCGCATGTACTAACAAGTTGCTTAAGAGTGATTCGTAACGCGTGGCATTTTTACTGTGCGGTGGCTTAGGGTGATTAAGGCGCTGTGCGGTAGCTTTTGTATTGCGTTACTCACACCTTAGCAAGGCGTTAGGCTTCACCAAGCCAGTTGCTGTACAAGATTTATTCGTAAAGCATTAAAAATAAAAGAAATTAGTGCGAATGTCATTATCTTCATCGTAGAATCTGCCCTTCACATATTTGTGAGGATTGCCCTGTATATTTGGGCTTAATAACTGGGTGTATTAACTAGGATGAACTTTTGAAAAAGTATAGAGTTTGGCATTTTATTATCGACTCGGTCGGTGTTTTTAGTTTAGGTCTTGGTGCTAGCTACTTATGGTTGAGTAGTAAACTTGAACTGTCTGAAAAAGTGTTGGATATCTGGTCTGGTCTAGCTACAGAATTGATGGGCGCTTGGGTGGTGGCGAGAGTTGTAGAGCTCGCAATCCGAAAGGATGGGGAATACGATAAAGTTCGTATCAGAGTTGCTAGAAACCTTAGGTTTTATCTAAATCTAGCAACACGGTGTATTGAGTATCGATATAGAACTGACTTTGACCAAATTCAGCGTGAGCGTGACTGGTCTAAAAGGTTTTATGCTCAGCATCATAAATGTTTCTCTAAAGACGAAATTGCCGATCTTGATAATGCTTATAGTGAATTAGATGAATTTATTGAGTCACTCTTTGTTGAGGGTGTTACACATGAAGAACTATACAGTAAACTTGCAAAATATAGCGAACTGGCTCACATAGCAGAAGAGAACATTTTCGAAGAAACAACGGAAATTCCATAAGAAAAGCCTAACAATCTGTTTAAGAGTGATTCGCAACGCATGGCATTTTTGCTATGCGTTGCGTTTTGTGTTTAAGGTGAAATGCGGGAGCTCCGGTATTGCGTTGCTCACACCTTAACAGGGCGTTATGTGTTCCGAACGGAGAGAGGAAATAATGACAAAGAGAACACTGGTTTTACTCTATCCGGGGGCTATTTCCTATGAAGTAATGTACGCGATAGAGTGTTTAGGAGCGTATGGGAAAGTTGATATCACCACCCCAGAGAACCACAATCATACCGATTCCTCAGGTCTAAGAATTTGCCCCACTGTTAACTTTGAAGATATACGTATTACTGACTATCAAGCACTTTTGATACCTGGAGGAAATCCCGATTCAATAATGGGAAGCGACCAAATTGCTAGCTTCATCCAGAAAGCTCATGAATCATCATTAGTTATTGGTGGCATATGTGCAGGAGTATTAGTCTTAGCAAGAGCTGGCATTCTAAAAGGCGTCAAAATTACCCATAATTATACGGAAAAATATGCCCCAGAATCTTCGGTACAGCTCACTCGACCATATTGGGAGGGGGCTATCTATGAAGAGTCATTGGTTCAAGTCGACAAGCGCATAGTGACAGCGATGCCCAATGGGTACATTGATTTCGGGCTCGCGGTGGCTGAAGCACTAGAGTTGCTAGATAGTAAGCAAAAACAGTTTATTCTGAGCTACCACAAGCAAGGTGCTCATTAAACACATAACAAATTGTTCAAGAGTGATTCGGCACGCGTGGCATTTTTACTATGCGTCGGTTTTAGTGGTTAAGGTGTTATGCGGCGGCTTCGGTATTGCGTGCCTCACACCTTAACAAGGCGTTATGTGCTTAGAGGAAAATCGGTAGTGATAAGAGAAATGCATATCTCAGATTACTCGCAAGTAATCGGCTTGTGGTCAACAACAGAAGCGATGT
>NZ_JAKRGG010000086.1:0-2793 GCF_022347645.1 Vibrio sp. MMH1-50 | reverse complement strand
TTGGGTGTTGTATGGTTAAGCCTCACGGGCAATTAGTACAGGTTAGCTCAACGCCTCACAACGCTTACACACCCTGCCTATCAACGTTCTAGTCTCGAACAACCCTTTAGGATACTTAAAGTATCAGGGAAGACTCATCTCAGGGCTCGCTTCCCGCTTAGATGCTTTCAGCGGTTATCGATTCCGAACTTAGCTACCGGGCAATGCGTCTGGCGACACAACCCGAACACCAGAGGTTCGTCCACTCCGGTCCTCTCGTACTAGGAGCAGCCCCCTTCAATCTTCCAACGCCCACGGCAGATAGGGACCGAACTGTCTCACGACGTTCTAAACCCAGCTCGCGTACCACTTTAAATGGCGAACAGCCATACCCTTGGGACCGACTTCAGCCCCAGGATGTGATGAGCCGACATCGAGGTGCCAAACACCGCCGTCGATATGAACTCTTGGGCGGTATCAGCCTGTTATCCCCGGAGTACCTTTTATCCGTTGAGCGATGGCCCTTCCATTCAGAACCACCGGATCACTATGACCTGCTTTCGCACCTGCTCGAACCGTCATTCTCGCAGTCAAGCGGGCTTATGCCATTGCACTAACCTCACGATGTCCAACCGTGATTAGCCCACCTTCGTGCTCCTCCGTTACGGTGCTTCAAAGCCTCCCACCTATCCTACACATGTAGGGTCAATGTTCAGTGCCAAGCTGTAGTAAAGGTTCACGGGGTCTTTCCGTCTAGCCGCGGGTACACTGCATCTTCACAGCGATTTCAATTTCACTGAGTCTCGGGTGGAGACAGCGTGGCCATCATTACGCCATTCGTGCAGGTCGGAACTTACCCGACAAGGAATTTCGCTACCTTAGGACCGTTATAGTTACGGCCGCCGTTTACCGGGGCTTCGATCAAGAGCTTCGACCGAAGTCTAACCCCATCAATTAACCTTCCGGCACCGGGCAGGCGTCACACCGTATACGTCATCTTACGATTTTGCACAGTGCTGTGTTTTTAATAAACAGTTGCAGCCACCTGGTATCTGCGACTCTCAATAGCTCCATCCGCGAGGGACTTCACCGTCGAGAGCGTACCTTCTCCCGAAGTTACGGTACCATTTTGCCTAGTTCCTTCACCCGAGTTCTCTCAAGCGCCTTGGTATTCTCTACCCGACCACCTGTGTCGGTTTGGGGTACGATTCCTTACAATCTGAAGCTTAGAGGCTTTTCCTGGAAGCATGGCATCAATGACTTCACTACCGTAGTAGCTCGACGTCGTGTCTCAGCCTTAAAAAGAGCCGGATTTACCTAACTCTTAAGCCTACGCACTTGAACCTGGACAACCGTCGCCAGGCCCACCTAGCCTTCTCCGTCCCCCCATCGCAATTGTAAGAAGTACGGGAATATTAACCCGTTTCCCATCGACTACGCCTTTCGGCCTCGCCTTAGGGGTCGACTTACCCTGCCCCGATTAACGTTGGACAGGAACCCTTGGTCTTCCGGCGAGGAGGTTTTTCACCCCCTTTATCGTTACTCATGTCAGCATTCGCACTTCTGATACGTCCAGCATGCGTTACCACACACCTTCAACCGCTTACAGAACGCTCCCCTACCCAATGCACTAAAGTGCATTGCCGCAGCTTCGGTTTACTACTTAGCCCCGTTACATCTTCCGCGCAGGCCGACTCGACCAGTGAGCTATTACGCTTTCTTTAAATGATGGCTGCTTCTAAGCCAACATCCTGGCTGTCTGAGCCTTCCCACATCGTTTCCCACTTAGTAGTAATTTGGGACCTTAGCTGGCGGTCTGGGTTGTTTCCCTCTCCACGACGGACGTTAGCACCCGCCGTGTGTCTCCCGGATAGTACTTACTGGTATTCGGAGTTTGCAAAGGGTTGGTAAGTCGGGATGACCCCCTAGCCTTAACAGTGCTCTACCCCCAGTAGTATTCGTCCGAGGCGCTACCTAAATAGCTTTCGGGGAGAACCAGCTATCTCCAGGTTTGATTGGCCTTTCACCCCTAGCCACAAGTCATCCGCTAATTTTTCAACATTAGTCGGTTCGGTCCTCCAGTTGATGTTACTCAACCTTCAACCTGCCCATGGCTAGATCACCTGGTTTCGGGTCTATATCCAGAGACTGAACGCCCAGTTAAGACTCGGTTTCCCTACGGCTCCCCTAGATGGTTAACCTTGCCACTGAATATAAGTCGCTGACCCATTATACAAAAGGTACGCAGTCACACCACGAAGGTGCTCCTACTGCTTGTACGTACACGGTTTCAGGTTCTATTTCACTCCCCTCACAGGGGTTCTTTTCGCCTTTCCCTCACGGTACTGGTTCACTATCGGTCAGTCAGTAGTATTTAGCCTTGGAGGATGGTCCCCCCATATTCAGACAGGATATCACGTGTCCCGCCCTACTCGATTTCACTTTATATGCGTTGCCGGTTACGGGGCTATCACCCTGTATCGCACAACTTTCCAGAAGTTTCACCTGACGCATAAAAAGCTTAAGGGCTAGTCCAATTTCGCTCGCCGCTACTTTCGGAATCTCGGTTGATTTCTTTTCCTCGGGGTACTTAGATGTTTCAGTTCCCCCGGTTCGCCTCGCTGCGCTATGTATTCACGCAGCGATACTAGCTTATGCTAGTGGGTTTCCCCATTCGGAAATCCCAGACTCAAATGGTTTTTACTACCTAATCTGGGCTTATCGCAAGTTAATACGTCCTTCATCGCCTCTGACTGCCAAGGCATCCACCGTGTACGCTTAGTCACTTAACCATACAACCCGAAGGAGTTTCGA
>NZ_JAKRGG010000085.1:0-2158 GCF_022347645.1 Vibrio sp. MMH1-50 | reverse complement strand
GCATCTATTCGTCGCAAATGAAAACATTAATGCGCAGTCTTTCTACGAAAAATTAGGTTGGTTTCCTCGCGACGAAGTTCGTATGTTTTCTTTCAATTCATCTAACAGTGACAAGGTTTAGTACGCACATAACAAACTGTTTAAGAGTGATTCGCAACGCGTGGCATTTTTGCTATGCGTTGCGCTTAGTGTTTAAGGTGGCATGCGGCGGCTTCGGTATTGCGTTGCTCACACCTTAACAGGGCGTTAGAGCGCAGGAGAAAAAAGTATGAACATGACCGATATAGTTGAATACATTTCATATCTTATCGCCGGCATTATTATCGCTCCCTTCGGCTTTATGTTGTTTAAAGAATTCATCGGTAAAGATCGCAAGACGGTCACAAATGAAGTCAAATCTACGGTAGGAGACGAATCGAGAAAGTTCCTGGGCGGTAGATATAGTGATGCAGTTGTAGGTCAGTTTGTCGAGTTTAAACTGATAATAGCGATAGGTTTGCCAGTAGTTCTATTTCTAGGGATCTCTTCCTTGGTAAATTCTCTTTTGAAAGTTCTGTTCAAACTTTGAGTTGCGCTCTAACAAGCAATTCAAGCTGATTCGCAACGCTCGGCACTTTCGGTTTCAACTTGTTTGGTGATTACGGTGCAGTGTTTTAGTAAGGTAGCAGCGTTGCTCACAACTTAATTGGGCGTTAGCAATATGGAGTAAATAATGAATGTAGTTGATGAAGTAAAGAAGATTGACATAGATACAGCAACAGGTGTCACTTTGTTTTTCGTTTCAGCCTTAGCTCCCGGGTTGCTAATGATGTTCCTATACAAAAGGAACTTGTTTATTGAACTTGAAACTTTAAAGCTAGTTTTAGTTTCTTTAGCCCTAAGCGCTCCAGGAATTGTGTTGCCTCAGTTTGTTTCTACAATTAGTGCATCTGTTTGTACACTGAAGTTCAAGTTGGACCGTTCGATGTTAGGTAGTGCTAAAGAATGGTTTTACCGTCATTCGATTAATAATGCGATAAACGTTTACTTGATACTTTTCATTTGTTACATCTTCAAATTATCGTTTCAATTTTTTGCTTGGATGTATGTTGGCTCTATAGTGCTATTAAGTATCTACGAAATGATATACATCCTCAAAAGAGCAGCTAATCCGGATAAGTATCCCTCAATGCCTATGGAGTAATATTGCTAACAAACTGTTTAAGAGTGATTCGCAACGCGTGGCATTTTCAGTATGCGTTGGTTTTAGTGTTTAAGGTGGTATGCGGCGGCATCGGTATTGCGTTGCTCACACCTTAACAGGGCGTTAAAAGTCAGAGGTATCAGTGAAAAAGTTTCTTAAAATTATATTGGTTTTTGCGTGCTTGATGATACTTATCGTAATTACTCCTTATGCGGCAAAATATTGGGAGCAATTTAGCAACGCTACAACTCAAGACTTTGCAAATTTTGGTACGTATTTTAGCGGTGTTTTAGCTCCGTTATTTACGCTGGTATCTGCGTTATTTGTTGGGTTTCAAATACTAGAAACTAGTCGAAACAATAAACTTGAACGACTTGTGAGGGACCACAAAGAGTACTTAGCGTCATTCATTGTTAAATTAGATTCAATCAAGAAAAGCGATATTGTTAGCGCCGATCACTGTGCTTTAAAGGCATATCGTAATGGAGAGGGCATATTTCTTAATCTCCAACAATTTTATACATCTCAAAATCAGTTGATTGAGGGTTTTAATATCGTCTCTAAGACTTTGTTTCAGATTTATCAAATAGATCCTCATCAATTTAGTTCTTCACAAGGTCTAACTTTTTCTAAAGCAGATAGAGATATTTTGGCTCGTATAGAGAGATTGGCTTTTTTCTTGAACATGGAGAGAGGTTACACAACGATTCAAGATTACGAATGGTTGTGTAAAGAGTCTCGGTTAAAACTGAAGAACTGACTTTTAACAAACTGTTTAAGAGTGATTCGCAACGCGTGGCATTTTTACCATGCGTTGGTTTTAGTGTTTAAGGTGGTATGCGGTGGCTTTGGTATTGCGTTGCTCACACCTTAACAGGGCGTTAAGCTACTTATTTGACCTAAGGAGGAAGTCTTATAAATGTCTGATGAAGTAAGACGTGAATTTATTGTAAGAATTGAAGATCTTCGAGCTCA
>NZ_JAKRGG010000084.1:0-2187 GCF_022347645.1 Vibrio sp. MMH1-50 | reverse complement strand
CCCTTTTCGCCGCTTTTCCAACCTATTACCCCGTCACTTTCACTCTTAGGCTACAACCACGTACATTCAGCCTGAGAGATCCGTTGCGGAAATAACGCCGCGTTAAGTAGTGAGCAACGCCATCTACCCAACCTAAACTATTGCACCTTAAACACTTAACCCAATTTAGAATGCAAAATGCCAAGCGTTGGGAATCTGCCTTAAACGCCTTGTTATGTGTAATTTTGACTATAAATCCAAAAATGCATTCGAATTCAGATTTATGCGGTCAATTTTGTATTCTGAGTCTACTTTAGAAAGAACGAACGTAAACAAACCCGCACCATTTTCAAATTTTGCTTCAACTGTAAATATCGCTATTTCTTTACTTTCACCACTAGTAGCAACAGAAGATTTAGATTTGACAAAGGTTGGGGAGTCGAAGGATTTTAAACCACCTATTTTAGATAGATACTCTATTACTTTTTGACCTTCATCACTATTTAACGCTGAACGCCCTTCAATACTAAATAGATGTTCAAACTGCGATATTTCCCATGTTGAAATTAAAGGCACGCTTTCTTCAATAAATGGAGTCGCTTCAGCAGTGACCTCACTTGTTTGAGAGGCAGCCCAAAACAGTAGCCCCCCAATTAAAACAACAGTTAGAGCAACTAGTATCGCAAAAACTTTAAAAAACTTTTTCATAAAACCTCTTTATTACACATAACGCCTTGCTAAGGTGTGAGTAACGCAATACAAAAGCTACCGCATGGCGCCCTAATCACCCTAAGCCACCGCATAGTAAAAATGCCACGCGTTACGAATCACTCTTAAGCAATTTGTTAGTACATGCGCTACTTCTATTTATGCGCTCCAAGATATTGAAAAATGAGATGATATGAAAGGCTTTGAACACTGAAGTGAGACGGGCAGCTACAAAACTTTACCCCAATTAAAAGACGAAAGTTGGCTAGAAGAAAAACGCACTGAACTGCCCTACTTTCACTGGCTTTAAATTAAAAAAGTATTCTTTCCTCGTAGCTCAACAGCCACACCAAAAGTAATCAAGGCTCTCTCAAAAAACACCACGAAAATGAAAAAGCGCCAAAGAAATAGGCTAAGAGTTAGAAGCCGTAAACGGTGAAATCAAAGCGAACACTTCGCATATAGTGCCACCGGAAAGAACATGAAAGGTACAAACTGAAAGGTGTAAAGACGAGCACCAAAACAGATAAACACCAAAACTTATGACCTTTGATGTCAAACCCGTACTAACGCCCAGTTAAGGGGTGAAGCACGCAATGACCAAGCCGCTGCATGGCACTTCAACACCCAAATCAACGCATACCAAAAATGCCACGCGTGCTGAATCCCTCTTGAACTGTTTGTTATGTGAATTTATGCCTCTGATATATAAACACTTACTTCACGATCTTTACCTTGCATGCGATTTGTCTGATCGCCTACGTATTTTACACCGAGCTTTTCAATAACTGATTTTGAACGCTCATTTCCAACTAAATGCATTACTTTTAATCTTGTTAATCCATAATGCTTTTTTGAAAATGAAATCAAAACCTTAGATGCTTCTGTAGCATAACCACAGCCCCAGTAAGGAACGCCTAACCAATAGCCCAGAATACCCAAACCATTTTCCAGTTTTGGAAAACTAACAGCACCAATAAGCTCAGAACTCTCTTTTAGGACAATGGCATAGACAATACCTTTACCACTTAAAAACAACTCAGCATGTGTACGAATCCAATTTTCAGCATCACTAACTGTATATGGATACGGTATATTTGCCGTCATTTCTGATATTTGCTTGTCGCCAACCAACTCTGAAACACGCTCAGCGTCAGACATAGAAAATGGTCGTAATATTAGTCTTTCACTTTCAATTGCTTGCTGCATAATTTCCCTATTCACATAACGCCCTGCTAAGGGGTGAGCAACGCAATACAAAAGCCGCCGCATACCACCTTAATCACTTAAACCAACGCATAGTAAAAATGCCACGCGTTGCGAATCCCTCTTGAGCAGTTTGTTAGTTTGCAAACCCAAAGCGTTGATTTTACGTTATTTTAAACCTTGCAAACAACAAACTTTATGTGTTTTGATGCACTTAAGTCAGGCGTAGTCTCAAAGCGGCTACTCAATGAAACCACGTGGAACAAACAACGCCGCAGAAAACGAACTAACAAC
>NZ_JAKRGG010000083.1:0-2788 GCF_022347645.1 Vibrio sp. MMH1-50 | reverse complement strand
ACGCATTGGGTTTTTAGTGCCCAAATAGGCACGGATTTATCAGAGTTTATTTTAGGTTAGGGTGGATCTGCGTCTCTCACACCTTAACTGCGCGTTATGTTTTTAAGGAAGCTATGACTAAAGTTTTGGATTTTATAAGAGAAAATATCAGGTTCTTATTCGCAGTATGCGCGAACTTGGTAGCACTTGTTGTCGCCATTATTTGGGCGGTTGATAGTAACTGGCAAACAGGTGCTCCTTTAGAAATGGAGCCAATCTTTACATCGATAGCTTTACTTGCAACGCTTCTCGGATTGAATTTTGTGAATGATAAACTTACCAAACCACATATCAAGGTTACATTATCCATGTCATATGCTGAACATCCAATACATGGACCGATGAATGGTATTAATATTAGGCTCGAAAATCACTCAGTGATTAAAACCTTTATTAAAAATTTTCAAGCTCAGTTACCAGAGTCGAAGCAAGTGTTACAGTTTATGTGGGATGGTTTTACCGAGGCTCGCATTTCAAATGTTACTTTAGAGCCTGGAGAGGCGTTTTCTTTTAATATTGTTAAGAAAAATTTTGGTGCTTCATCTCGAGTAGTCGAAAAATATGGGGACTTTGTCGTTACCACTGAAACAGGGTATCAGTTTGTGGTACCAGCTAAAATCTTTAAAGAGCATCTGGAAATCCTATTCAGTTAAAAACATAACAAACAATTTAAGAGTGATTCGGCACGCGTGGCATTTTTACTATGCGTCGGCTTTGGTGTTTAAGGTGGTCTGCGGCAACATCAGTATTGCGTGCCTCACACCTTAATTGGGCGTTAGACAAAGTCGGTAAGATATGACCTCGTAATTAGTGTTACAATACGGCAGGTTTTAAAATACTTTTTTACGTTCTTAGGAGTTTTGATGTCTACACTCACCTTTTCTTTGATAGATGACTTGGGGCATGAAGTAGTAAAGGTTAATGAGGTCACAAATATCCCTCGTGATGCTCGCAGAATTGATTCAGGGACAAATGTCGAAAAATCAATCACTCACCTTTTTTCAGACATTGCAAAAGGGGCTGTTAGCGTACCAAATAAAACACTAGAACTGGTATTTTCTCCTGAAGTACAGAAAGGCTTGGATTCTGGTGCTTACAAGATGATGGTGCCTAAAAATGGACTTGGTGATACGTTTGCTGATGTTGTTGGTGAAGGTGGCAAGATTGTCGGAAAAGGTAGGTTAATTGAAGGTGGTAAGGTTAGGCAGCTAGCCTCAGGTGCATTTCAGTTAGTTAGTATTGCCGTTGCACAATCTCATCTAGCTGATATTAACGATAGTCTTTCTAAATTAACTGATGTTGTAGAATCGATAATCAATCATCTGGACAATGATGATAAATCGAAGATATCAGGCGCATTAGAGTATTTGAAGGGGATTGCGGAAGATATAGCACAGTATAAGTCTGCAGAAGCACTGTCTACTCAAAAAAGAGTAATTATAGAATCTATAATTAAAGACTCTCATGTTTGGGTTGATAAATCTCTTCGAGATTTCGAAGATGTCATATCCGCCATAGAAAAGCAAAAAGATGCTGATCGATTTGGCGGCACAGAAGATACCTATAACAAGTTGAAATGGCATTCTGATAGAGCAGAGTCCATCCATGAAAAACGAGACTTACTTTCAGAGTTGCATAAGTTGTTGTATTTAATACTAATGTATATCGACCCAAGCCTTAAGGATTACTCTAGACCTAACCTAAAAGTTGAAAAGTGGCAGAAATTAATCTCTAAATATAGACAAACTCTTTTGAGCAAAAATGAAGAGTTGCTAACGAAAGCTTTTTGGAATGCGGGTTCAACATTAAAAATGAGAAAGGAAAATATAGAGTTTCGCACCCAAAAATCAACAGAGATGCTGCTTGAGCAGGAATCAATGCACACTCAAAACATTGCTGCTTTAGAGAGTGACCTATTGAGGATGTTTAATGACAATGCACTAAAAGTAGCCCTTACATTTGATAATAATGGTGAAGTCGAACAGGCTGCATTTGTCTAACAAAGCATTTAAGAGTGATTCCCAACGCTTGGCATTTTTCATTCCGTCGTTGGGCTTAGTGTTTACGGTGGTGGCGTTATATGGTAGGAGTCTATGAACAATAAAACGTATCAATATGAAAGAATCGAAATTCCAAATAGCAGTGTACTCGATTCGGCTGAACAGTTTTACGACGGTGCTGAGTTTTTGAGGCAGTTACCGCCAATGTCCGGTGTTTTACTTCCTATGGTTACCAATGCTGCACTCGCTATTGAACTGTATATTAAATCACTGTGTGTTCGTTCAATTATTAAAGATTATAAAAACTTTGGAAATGGCGTGTATGGTGGGAGAGTTACTGAAGAGCCTTTAACAAAAGGTCATGATTTGAGCTCATTACTACTTATTATTGGCAGTGAAGTTATAGATAACATTGAAACTTTACATGCTGATGGAGTAATACAATATTCATTCTTCGAGTTGGTAGAACTCGTCAAGCCTTACGATAAGTTATTTGTGGAAGCGCGTTACGCTTATGAAAATGATGCTCTTTCAAATTTGGATATTACAGGTCTATTTCATTGTTTAACGACACTTCGTTTTACTATTCAAAAGATAACTAGAATTGAGCGAGTTTTGGCATAACCATATAACAAACTGTTTAAGAGTGATTCGCAACGCGTGGCATTTTTACCATGCCTTGGGTTTAGTGGTTAAGGTGGTATGCGGGAGCTTCGGTATAGCGTTGCTCACACCTTAACAGGGCGTTA
>NZ_JAKRGG010000082.1:0-2436 GCF_022347645.1 Vibrio sp. MMH1-50 | reverse complement strand
ACTCTACAACTTTACCTTTGATCATCGAACTCTACTTTTTATTTCTCTCTTGTGGGCTAACGCCCTGTTAAGGTGTGAGCAACGCAATACCGAAGCCCCTGCATACCACCTTAAACACTAAACGCAACGCATAGCAAAAATGCCAAGCGTTGCGAATCACTCTTAAACAGATTGTTAGCAAGCTATTTAGCCACTAAATGCAGTAGCTAGAGATCGAAGATCTTCTATATTTGTTGGTGTTGGATTTTGAACAATATCATCATTTATCTTTAAAATAATAGATTTTAGAATATCAGTCCTGTTCCTAAAGTTATATTTAGATTTTAAACTTGAAATATCATTCATAGCTGAATCACCGACTTTAAATGACAGCCTTTTTGTTGACTTAACGGTTTTATCATCACTCTGAATCAAGTCAATTAAATTAGAAGAATCATAACGTTCTATGCTCAATGAATGTAGGTAATAAAGGATAAGATGCTTATTAAAGTTTTCATCTAACTCATGATCTATTTTATATGTCGCCATATTTAAAATATCAAGGTAATGAGCTGGAACTCTTAACTCTATAGATTTCTTAGCTTTCTGCAATTCCTTCGCAACTCGAATCGTCGATTGCTGAGGAATACTCGCTACATTATCACAAGTGTCGCAAACAGCGACTAAGACGTCTTTAGCTACACCCGGTGTATTACTAAATTCAACGTCTCTAACTTTCATTGTTGCACTTTTCAAAGCTTTACAGTGCTGACAACCAACTGTTAGCTTGTCTAATTCTCTATAAAATTTCATATCATCTTTATGCGTAAACATCTAATTGATACGCACTTCTCCTCTTTGCCTAACGCCGCGTTAAGGGGTGAGCAACGCTTCCACTTAACATTTATTTGCATTGGATACAGCTAAAATGCTATCTGAAATAACACTTTAGCTGTAAACGTCTATCCCCTACTCACTTTCATGAACACTAATAAATATAGTATTCGGGTCACTAAAGTAAAACTTGACGTACCACTTGCAACCGTCAACAGACGGTTTGCAAATATGAACATCAACACCTTCATATGTGTCATGCTCTCGCTCTTCGTGCGTCTGACCTGTAGTATTTCTTAGTAGACGTACTACAAAATCTGGGTCAACCTTTCCTGTCAGCAATAAGTTTTTTTCATCGACTTTACTCCGTTCGGTTTCATGTTGTACCGAGCCTTCTTTAAGACACTTTATTGCTTTCTTCTTTACATCTGAAAATCCCACTGTTCTTTCCTTAAATCACATATAGCTAAACTGCAGCTATACCACTAAGAAGAATTGTACATCATATTTCGTACATTTCAACATTTGTACGAAAATTTATGTACAATAAAAGGTAGAGTAATGACCAGGAGATTGCTAACGCCCTGTTAAGGTGTGAGCAACGCAATACCGAAGCTCCCGCATACCATCTTAAACACCAAACGCAACGCATAGTGAAAATGCCACGCGTTGCGAATCACTCTTAAACAGATTGTTATACAAATTCTAACCGATATTGCTCTTTAGCTTTTACTGCGCGCTTAAACGATAGACTTACGTCATGTTTACGTTCAAACGATTTAACTAATAGCTGCAACTCATTCAAATCTGCATCTGACATTTTAGCTCCGGCAATAACACCTGTTATCAACTTCGGATAAAAAGAATGTATTCCAGGACCTGCAATATGAGCTAAACACCTATGCTCTTGCTCGTATTCCCAATCTTTTGCTTTTACCAGAAATTGCTCAGCTAGAGCCTCAAAGCCATCAGCCTTTCCCATCGTAACCTTGGGCATATCACTTTTGTACTGCACAGCCCATGCAATTAACAAATATTCAGGCGTCTCCAAAAACTCAGCAAAATTTGTTGGTGTTTCAAACTCTACAACAAAACCTTTATGATTATCCGCATAGTGTGACCACATTAAGATATTTTCAAAAGTCTCAGAAAGAGAACATATACCAAAACTTGAGGTCATGCTTTTAGTAAAATCTCCGGACACCAATGAACTTTTGAGGTTCTCGATCATTGTCCCCTCATCTGCTACATTCCCTTGAAAAACCATCTTAGCATTCTCAAGTAAATCAGTTCTCGACAAAGCATATTCTAACGACTTTTCAACATCATAAGAGACAACACAGTCAAATGGATCATTAAACTCCTCTGCTGACGAAAACTTCATAGTGCAATTTGACAGGATGTTCTTAGAACCATCTGAAAATGGAACATATTTGTACAGCTTCAATTTTTCACCTATTTGTATAACGCCTTGCTAAGGTGTGAGTAACGCAATACAAAAGCTACCGCACAGAGCCTTAATCACATAAGCCACCGCAAAGTAAAAATGCCACGCGTTACGAATCACTCTTAAGCAATTTGTTAGTACATGCGCTACTTCTATTTATGCGCTCCAAGATATTG
>NZ_JAKRGG010000081.1:0-2545 GCF_022347645.1 Vibrio sp. MMH1-50 | reverse complement strand
ACGCATTGGGTTTTTAGTGCCCAAATAGGCACGGATTTATCAGAGTTTATTTTAGGTTAGGGTGGATCTGCGTCTCTCACACCTTAACTGCGCGTTATACGAACTCGCAAAATTTAACATGGAGAATAAATTGAAAGATTATAAAGTTTATCTGTTCGATATGGACGGAACGTTAGTAAATTCAGAGCCATTAAAGGGTAAAGCTCTAGCATTGGCTTGTGCAGATTACGGTGCTCAAGTTGATCACAATATATATAAAGACGTTATGGGTGAAAGTTGGCAGGTTGTGACTGGTCACTTTTTTACTCATGCGGGTATTTCACCTGATCTAGGCGAGTTTAATCGTTATTTTCGAGCTCACTACGAACTGATGTTAAACGACGAACTTGAGTTGAATGCAGGAGCTAAAGCGTATATTGAACACTTGAAAAAAGCAGGGAAAAAATGTGGTGTTGTCAGCTCGGCAGCAACATGGATGGTTGAAAATATTTTGACTTCATTGCAGTTAGAAACAGCTTTTGATCTTGTTATTACCCAAGAGCATGTAACCAAGCATAAACCTGATCCTGAAGCTTATAATCTTGCACTCGCAAATTTAGATGTATCACCTGAACATACAATAGTGTTCGAAGATTCAACTGCAGGTATTAGCGCAGGTAAATCTAGTGGTTGTGACGTTATTGCCGTTAGGCATGAGTTTAATGGAAAAAATGACTTAAGCGGCGCATTAAGATCTATCAGTGTGTACGATGAAATGTTCGTATAACAAAGCATTTAAGAGTGATTCTCAACGCTTGGCATTTTCAGTTCAAGGTTGAGTTTTGTGTTTACGGTGCAATGGATTAGGTATTGTGGCAGCGTTGCTCACACCTTAATGCGGCGTTATATGTATCATGAGGAAATATGGAAAAACTGTTAGATAACCTACTTTCGTCAAAGAGTGAGGGGCTGTGGTGGGATTTTAAACAAAAATTTCATGATAACCTCTTTGATTTACTACATGACATTACGTGTTTGGCAAACGTGATTCACGATGGCGATCGCTTTTTGATATTCGGTATAAGTGACGACTTTGAGGTTGTTGGCTTAGACTCAGAGGAGTGTCGTTTTTCTCAAGCCGATGTTATTGTCTACCTAAGACAGCAGCCATATGCTGAAAATAACGTCCCTACTATTGATATTAAATTTGTGGAGTACGCTGAAAAGTCTGTAGCGGTTTTGAGCATTAAAAATGAAAGGCTAAAGCCTTTCTACTTTACGAAAGAGCTTAAGCATCGTAATAAAATACTCAGAGCAGGTACGGTATATTCACGAATAAAGGACACAAATACACCAAAAGACTCTTGTGCAAACCCTCAAGATATTAAAGCAATGTGGCTGGAGCGTTTTGGGCTTGATTTACCTGCTGCAGCTCGCTTCAAACTGCTCCTTGAGGATACAGATAACTGGATTTACAATGGAGTTAATGGTGCATTTTATGCGTTGGATCCAGATTTTACTATATCAATATCTGAAGATGATTATCGAGGTGGTAATTTTTGGTGGCAGAATACTCTAATTGAAGAGCCCGTAAAGTACGATTATTTGCTCAAGTACAAAAATGCTGTTATGCATGAGTTGCCTGTCGTCCATTTCCAAAATGAAGGTTTATGCGTTCCATTTCCGGATGTTGAGTATGTAACTCACCCGGAAAAGAGAGATGGACTAGATGCAAAGTTTTATTGTGATCTTTTCTACTATACCAAAGGCTCATTGTCGTATGCACTGTTCGAACATCTGCGCAAAATTCATACTGACAAGCCCGACTTAAGTACTCCTATTGTTACTCAGATAAAGCCTCCAATTATAAAGCTCCCATTTTTTATCTTAGATAGAAATGAGCAACTTGAAGAGCTTTGTAGTTCGTATCTGCTTGCATATAAAAAATTTGTTGAAAACCAAGATGACATTGTTGCGGATAGCCTTTATCAAGGAAAAAATATGGATCGGTACAAACTTGAGAGGGTCTTCTCAGAGTGGGCGTTTAGTGAGGTAACCGAAAAATGCATATAACAAACTGTTTAAGAGTGATTCGCAACGCTTGGCATTTTTGCTATGCGTTGCGTTTAGTGTTTAAGGTGGTATGCGGTAGCTTCGGTATTGCGTTGCTCACACCTTAACAGGGCGTTAGTACGGGTTTGACATCAAAGGTCATAAGTTTTGGTGTTTATCTGTTTTGGCGCTCGTCTTTACACCTTTCCGTTAGCGCCTCTCACGTTCTTTCCGGTGGCACTATATGCGTTGTGCTTGCTTTGATTTCACCGTTTACGGTATCTAACTCTTACCCTATTTCTTTGGCGCTTCTTTTCTTTCGTGGTTTTTACTACGTCAGAATTGTCTTTCTTTGGTGCTGCCGTTGGAGTGCGAGGATCGAATCCTTTTCTAATTTGAAGTCTGTGAAAGTAGGGCAGGTCAGTGCATTTTTCTTCTAGCCAACTCTCGTCTCTTAATCGAGTTTAAGTTTTGTAGCTGCCCGTCTCACTTCAGTGTTCAAAGCCTTTCATAT
>NZ_JAKRGG010000080.1:0-2677 GCF_022347645.1 Vibrio sp. MMH1-50 | reverse complement strand
TTAGGCTCCTTCAGAATGACGCTGTTCGTTTAGCTCTCTCTTTCCGTCATTCCCGCGAACCTAGGTGAGACTGGGAATCTACTCACCAAAAACTCGATCCAAATAATTAGCCAAAGCACTTACAATAAAAAATTCCAAAAAAGCTCTTTACCTCAACTTAACTTGAGGTTTTAGCATGTTCATCGTTGGCTAGGAAATGACAGAAAGGAGCACACAATGATCCAACTAGAACATGTGAACTTAGTGGTAAAGGATATCCCAGAAATGCTGAAGTTTTATCAAGCGGCATTTCCACATTGGTATGTACGTGATGAAGGTACTGGCGAATGGAGTGGAAAGCCGAGAAACTGGCTGCACTTTGGCGATGAGTACCAATACATTGCAATGAGCGACCACGGCGAAGGTAGCAACCGAGAATTAAGTGGTCACCAAGTTGGTCTCGCACACTTCGCCTACGTGACTAATGACATCGACGGTGTGACAAAACGATTGATTGAAGCAGGTTATCCAATTGCCCAACCCGGCGCAAAAGAGCCATACCGTAAGAACATTTACTTTGTTGACCCAGCTGGCTTTGAAATCGAATTTGTAGAATACCTTACCGATGATCCAAAACTACGTAACTTAACGAGTTAATACCAAATATAAAAAAAGCCAGCAGGAATTCCTTGCTGGCGTTTCGTTTATCAAGGGGGCGTAATTTAACGATATTCGTATCTATTGAGAAAGAGACGGGCGGTAAGGCTCTTCTCGAACACCGTGTGAGAGCACTAACTTAATAATGAAGATTGGTGCTAACCATTCTAAACCAGTCGGAGCCGGGACTAATGTCGAAAGAATGATGGATAACATGACTGCAAGTAGCGCAACCGGACGTTGTAAATAAAGCGGCAGGAAGTGCAAAAACACAACCGATACCATCATCACGGCATACCAGAAAAACGCGTAAGACCAAGCGACATCAAAACATAACGGCACAGCAAACAATTGAAAGTGAATAGCAGGGAACAAGAATTTGCTGCCTACCAATTTGCCCATCCAAGTCAGCTCAAGTTTTTGGTCGGTATGTAGAAATCGCTTCATCGAGCCTAAAGAGTTCGTCAGAACACCTCCAATCATATCTAACGTGAGCAATGACGCGACAATAATTTGAAGCCAACTCCACTCCAAAGTTTGCCATGCAAAAAAGTAGAGGATCACTGGAGCAATAAACGCTGCGTAATTGGCGATCATGGATTCCGCTTTGGTTGCACCAAACCCAGTCGTGAAGTTGAACTTACCCTCACAATCCCAATTGATATGCGCATTCTTTATCGTAGTTTTACTCGTAGACATCATTCGATCCCCTTCATTTAGACGGCTTATTCATTTCAAACCTTTTAAGACCACTTGGTCTATAAAAAGAATGATCGATCAAAACTTATCTTGTCATTTTTTAGACCAACTGTACCAAAATAAAAATAAAGCCAGTTGAGTCTCCTCTACTGGCTTTATCTGTTTGTTGTCCAGACTGATCTATTTGTCGTCATCAACGCTGCTTGGCGAAGACTTGGGTCCAGTAATAGCGATAATTCGTCGATTGGTTCTCCACCATGGATGAGCCCATCTGGTCGAAGTCGGCGTTCATGATATTGAGGCAGTGCCCTTCACTCGATAGCCAAGAGTTCATTACCGCATCGATTGAACGTTGCCCTCTCGCGACATTCTCTTCTAACCTGCTCCAAGCATAACCTGTGGCATTGACACGACTGGAAAGCGTGCTGCCATTTGATCCGGTATGGCTCATAAAATCACTGTTTGCCATATCGCTAGAGTGTCCATACGCTGCGCTTTCTAAATCGTAACTCCAAGTAAGCGCTCCAACGGGAGGCATAGTTCTTGAGCCACATTGCTGAGTTTTAGATCGAGCATCGTTAACTGCAGCAAGCATTTGCTCGGCAAAAGTGGTGGCTGTAGGTGGTGTATCAGGGGATTGTGAGCCGCTGTCTGCAGGTGATGACGAATCTCCATCGCCACCGCATGCACTGAGAAGTAGCGCCAAAGTAGGCACTAAGATCTTTGTTGGCATTGTCTGTCCTTATCTGTTTGACGAAAGGCAAAAAACGCTTTCGATAACCAAGTTCAATAACCTAACAAAAACCAATAAAAGCACCATATGGTGCAAGGTGTTTTAACCAAATACTCACGCTACGCTTTCATAGCTCGAATTTGCTTACGACTGGAGATTCAATTCCATATCGATACGGTGCATATCGACACCCCAACCATCAGGGATGTAGTTCAGCTCTACGGCACCATATTTGGCAAAAAACGGCGCAGATAAATGACTTGCGGCGATTTTGATTTGGGGGATGTTCAACTGCTCAGCTCGGTGAATCGCTCGGCTCATAAACTCATGACCAATCTTCATGCCTTGCGCTTTTGGTGAGATTAAAATCCAGTTCAAGCTATGAAATGCCTGTGTTTTGCCACTCAAACCATAAGCACCAACGAGTTCACCATTTAGAAAGCACACTTCATAACCTTGTGGGTCACTATCAAGAAACTCCGCGTAATCTTCTCTTTCATTGATTGCGAAATATACCCAAGTAACCTCGAGATGCTAGGTTCAGCGAGACTGACTTGGTTTGTAGACGCGGCGGCGATTTAAAGGTTTAGTGGGTCTAAATCAAGAATC
>NZ_JAKRGG010000079.1:0-2851 GCF_022347645.1 Vibrio sp. MMH1-50 | reverse complement strand
TTGTTTGTTCCAAGTGGTTTCATTGAATAGCCGCTTTGAGACTACGCCTGACTTAAATGCATCAAAGCACATAAAGTTTGTTGTTCGCAAAGTTTAGTTCGGCTTAAAATTGTCGCTCGGTACCTCGCGACTAACAAACTGCTCAAGAGGGATTCGCAACGCGTGGCATTTTTACTATGCGTTGAATTTAGTGATTAAGGTGGTTTGCGGTGGCTTTTGTATTGCGTTGCTCACCCCTTAGCAGGGCGTTATGTGGTTGGAGAAAAATTATGAATCCATCAGCGGTTCTTGTTCATGTCCCAGATGTAGCGAAAGGGCTTGAATGGTACAAGAAAGCTTTTCCAGAAGCCGTTCCGGTTTACCATCCTGACTTTGACTTCACAGCGCTTGATCTAAATGGTTTCTCCCTAGAAATAGTCCAAGCAGATAAAAAGGTTGGTGCTGGTAAAAGTGGCACAGTTGTTTACTGGTCAGTAGGTAACTTATGTGTTGCCCTGGCTCATTTTGAAGAACTTGGTGCGTGCCTTTATCGTGGGCCAATGGAAATTGAAGATGGGCTTTCAATGTGCCAAGTTGAGGACCCCTTTGGAAACTTAATAGGACTACGTGGGAAAACCACATAACAAATTGTTCAAGAGGGATTCGCAACGCGTGGCATTTTTACTATGCGTTTGGTTTAGTGGTTAAGGTGGTATGCAGCGGCTTAGGTATTGCGTTGCTCACCCCTTAACAAGGCGTTATGTCCTTTTCGGGTTTTTGAGGTTCTATGAAAATAAGAAAAATGAGTTCACCTGACTTGCCAGCTTTGTATGATATTTACACTGACAAAGAGGTTGTGAACAACAATCGTTACTTGCCTGACATCAAAAGGGAAGAGTTCGACTCAATGTTCAATGACAGCCAGCTTAATTTTGTCGCGGTTGAAAGCGATGGAGAACTCTTGGGTCATTTGGCTATTAACTCAACGCCTAAGCCGAGGTTAAAGCACTCTGCATCTTTTGGTATTGCGGTCGCCAAAACTTCCCGAGGAAAGGGAGTGGGTCGTTTCTTAATGGAATACTTGCTGTCGTATTGTGATGAGCAGCTAAACTTGACGCGTTTAGAGTTAGAAGTGCATGCAAACAACGTTGCTGCGTTGGCTCTTTATAAATCCTTTGGCTTTGAAGTTGAGGGTACAAAACGCAAGGCTGTGCTTGTTGAAGATAATCTAATAGACATCGTCATCATGTCGAGAGTACGGACATAACAAACAATTTAAGAGTGATTCAGCACGCTTGGCATTTTTGGTTTGGGTTAAGTTCGGTGATTATGGTGGTTACATTGAGTGCCGTGGTCGCGTGCTTCACACCTTAATTGGGCGTTATGTGAAGTGTAGCGCAAGGATAAGGAATAATAAAAAGAGGTTGTATGATATTTGAACAAGCATTTATGGCTCTTCCAGAGTTTTTGACGGGCACTCCATTTAAACGGTATCAGTTTGAAGGTACTGTGGTTACAGCTTTTTCAATGGCAGTTTTACAAGAACTTAACGCTAGAAATGTTCCAAATCCTGTTTCGTTACTTAGGTCCGAAGTGGCTTACCCTATAGATATCGCAAAAAGAGCTGATTTACATATAGATTTGACTAACTTGAACATCTTTAACGAGGAGCTAGAATCCTATGGTGTTTACATGAACAATTGGTTAGAGGCTAAATTTTGTAGAATTGGGCCGAAAGGAAAGCCGGTCACTCCTATACTAGATTCTACATTTTTATTGCTCAAAGATCTGATTCGTTTGTGTTCCCTGGTTCCTGATAACCAATTATTGGGAGATAAATCTGTGTCTGGAAGGTACCTACTCCATGCATATCAGAATGAACCATCAGATTACTTTGTGTTTAATAGAAATCAGAATAAAAAACGAGTGAAAAGGGAGTGGATCAATAAGATTATAACTCCAGGAAAACATGTTCTTGAGATTAACGATTTAGGCTATGAGAGAACGAATACGTTCTATAAAAATGTTGGAAAAAAAGCCCGACTATTCAAGCTAAAAGTTAACATTACGAATCTGGTGCACGAGCCATTTCCTATGAGTAATGATGTGTACTATGTTGTACTCACTCGGATTGACGACTTTGAGATATACATAGGAAACACTATGGTAGGAAGAAAAGGAGGCGAGTTGATCGAAAATCAGCAGGGAGCTTGTCTTCGTTTTCCAAGAGTGGCAAATAGGATCCTTTCCAACTGAAAATTTTCACATAACAAACTGTTTAAGAGTGATTCGCAACGCGTGGCATTTTTACTATGCGTTAAGTTTCGTGTTTAAGGTGGTATGCGGTAGGTTCGGTATTGCGTTGCTCACACCTTAACAGGGCGTTAGTACGGGTTTGACATCAAAGGTCATAAGTTTTGGTGTTTATCTGTTTTGGCGCTCGTGTTTACACCTTTCAGTTAGTGCCTTTCACGTTCTTTCCGGTGGCACTATATGCGGAGTATTCGCTTTAATTTCACTGTTTACGGCTTCTAACTCTTAGCTTATTTCTGTTGGCGCTTCTTCTCTTTCGTGGTTTTTACTAAGTCAGAATTGCCTTTCTTTGGTGTTGCCGTCGAAGTGCGAGGAACGAATCCTTTTCTAATTTGAGGTCAGTAAAAGTAGGGGAGTTCAGTGCGTTTTTCTTCTAGCCAACTCTCGTCTCTTAACCGAGTTTAAGTTTTGTAGCTGCCCGTCTCACTTCAGTGTTCAAAGCCTTTCATATCATGCCAGTTTTCAATATCTTGGAGCGCATAAATAGAAGTAGCGCATGTACTAACAAATTGCTTAAGAGTGATTCGTAACGCGTGGCATTTTTACTTTGCGGTGGCTT
>NZ_JAKRGG010000078.1:0-2960 GCF_022347645.1 Vibrio sp. MMH1-50 | reverse complement strand
TTGCGAATCCCTCTTGAGCAGTTTGTTAGTCGCGAGGCACCGAGCGACAATTTTAAGCCGAACTAAACTTTGCGAACAACAAACTTTATGTGCTTTGATGCACTTGCGTCAGGCGTAGTCTCAAAGCGGCTACTCAATGAAACCACTTGGAACAAACAACGCCGTAGAAAACGGACTGACAACACCAAAAAACACTTTTGGAAAGCCAATCTCACAGTGCGGACTTTCAACAAAGTCACTGAAACCACGTGGAACTTACCACACCAGAGAAAACGCCTTTTCAGCGAGTAGATCAGTTTTTGAACCAACAAACTCACAGAGCAGAGTTGCAAACAAAAATAGACTCTCGATTGCCCTGTTCTGTCAGCACCAAAGAACAAAACAACCGCTAGGACAATTGCAAAACTTTGGACTTAAAACAGCTGAAAATGAGTTTGGACCAACAACGATGAACCTGGGAACCGAACAACAAGCAGCCAAATTTTGAGCTTAGAAACATGATTTTGACAGCTAGCTTTTTCTGGCGACTAACGCCCTGTTAAGGGGTGAGCAACGCAATACCGAAGCCGCTGCATACCACCTTAATCACTTAAACTAACGCACAGTAAAAATGCCACGCGTTGCGAATCCCTCTTGAACAGTTTGTTAGGAATTTGAACCCAGCAATACTTTTAGTTCTTCGACCGACAGAGTCTGATCTTTTTTCCTATGAACCATTGCGTGACAATTTGCGCATAAAGGAACTAGATCTTTTTCTGGGTCTACTAACGTCGAAATACCTAATCGCGACACTGGAACTTTATGGTGGATATGAATGTAACCCTCGCCGATGCTGCCATAAACTTTGCCATAGTCGAAACCGCACGCAGCGCAAGTAGCCCCATGAATTGCTATTGCTTGGCGCCTTAATTTTGGATTTCTCTCATACGTAGTGACGTACTTCTTATTGAAGTTACCCTCATGAAATGACTCAAACATATTCGATTGGTCACTACTTTCTTCCACTCCATACTTAGGCTTGGCAGTTTGCAAGGCATCTTTAGAAAGGTGCCCTAATATCAGGTCATAGTTTTCTTTAGATATAGGTCTAACACCGTTTCGCCAATAATTTGATATTAGGTTAGAGGGAATACTTTCTAAATATTTACCATCTATTTTGGCAAGGATTGGCTTAGAGAATGTTTCAAAACTATCGATAGTCCCAAAGTAGTCACTTTTAGTACTATTTCTATCGGGAAATACTTTGCCGATTGTTCCAATACCAAAATAGTGTGGTTCGTTTGACAATCTATTTACTTGATACGCTTTGTCTTTAATACGTCCCTTGTAGTAAATGACTTGAGTTCCTGGCTCTAGATACTTTAAGTACCTCTTCGGAAAATGATACAAAACGCCTGTACCATCGTCCCATTGAGAAACATCATTTTCTACTATCACCGCGTACATAACTTTCCTCAAATTTCCTAACGCCCGCTTAAGTGGTGAGCAACGCAATACGATGTTTCCGCATTCCACCTAAATCACTAAAATCAACGCATGATAAATGTGCCACGCGTTGCGAATCCGTCTTGAAGCGTTTGTTATGTGTATTGGCTTAAGTGATTCTCTATAAATTCGATATCAGCTCGATAAAAATCACCAAGTGGAATAGCACTTGGCTCAAGCCAAAAGAAAGTTTGCTGCCTTACTTCATCAATCATCTGAGGCTCAGTATCATTACCCGCACGTAAAACAACATAATGAATTTCACCACCAAAATCATTTTTAGCTTGATGACTACCGAGTCGCTTTAAACCTTGCAGTCCCGTTTCTTCCCACAGCTCTCTAACTGCTGCTTGATTACCTGACTCACCAGGGTCAATAGAACCGCCTGGGAATTCAAATACCATCCCTTGCCCTCGTCTGAAGCGCTTTTGGATAAGAACTTTTCCATCTCTTACGACCACGCCCATTGCAATATTTTTCATGTGAACTTTCCTTGTTCTTCTAAATACACATAACGCCCAATTAAGGTGTGAGGCACGCAATACGATGCTTCCGCATACCACCTTAATCACTAAAACCAACGCATAGTAAAAATGCCACGCGTGCCGAATCACTCTTAAATTGTTTGTTAGTTGCCCATCTCAAAGCCTAGTGCTAACATTTGTACACACACCAAAAAAGGAATAAATCATGGACACTAGAATTCAATTTCGTGTTGATGAAGAAACAAAGCGCCTAGCTCAACAAATGGCTGAGAGCCAAGGTCGAACTTTAAGTGATGCTTGCCGCGAACTTACTGAGCAACTCGCAGAACAACAAAGAAAAACATTATCTCACGATGCATGGCTAACTGAACAAGTAAACCTAGCATTTGAGAAGTTTGACTCAGGAAAATCCGTTTTCGTTGAGCACCAAACTGCTAAGTCTCGAATGGAAGAGCGCAAAGCCAGAATCCGTAATCGAGGTAAGCAATGATTTTATGGGAAGAAGAGTCACTTAATGATCGTGAAAAGATCTTCGAGTTTCTCTATGACTTTAACCCTGATGCGGCAGAAAAAACTGACAACCTCATTGAAGCAAAAGTAGAAAACTTGCTTGAACAACCTTTAATGGGTGTACAACGAGATGGTATCCGCGGACGATTGCTCATTATTCCTGAGATTTCGATGATTGTGTCTTACTGGCTCGAGGGCGATATCATCCGAGTTATGCGTGTACTACACCAGAAACAAAAATTCCCTACGGATTGATTGCTTCCTCTGGGGAACTAACGCCCTGTTAAGGGGTGAGCAGCGCAATACCGAAGCTACTGCAAACCGCCTTAATCACTTAAACCAACGCATAGTGAAAATGCCACGCGTTGCGAATCCCTCTTGAACAGTTTGTTAAGCTACTGAAGTAAAAGAGATAATCAAATTAAAACCAAAATACATTAAGCAGACAACCCAAAAACCATAACCAACAAGAAACATTGG
>NZ_JAKRGG010000077.1:0-4366 GCF_022347645.1 Vibrio sp. MMH1-50 | reverse complement strand
TTGTCGCTCGGTGCCTCGCGACTAACAAACTGCTCAAGAGGGATTCGCAACGCGTGGCATTTTTACTATGCGTTGAATTTAGTGATTAAGGTGGTTTGCAGCGGCTTCGGTATTGCGTTGCTCACCCCTTAGCAGGGCGTTAGGCGAGATAGGAGAAACTTGTGAATCCAGGATACGTATATATTTTAATAAATGAATCTATGCCCGGCTTATTAAAAATCGGCAAGACTCGTAGAGACAGTAGGTCAAGGGCTAGAGAGCTATATAAAACAGGAGTCCCAACACCTTATCACGTGGCATTTGAATTGTTTTGTGATGACTACAATCATGCCGAAAAAGCTATTCACGAAGAGCTTTCTGATTTTAGAGTCAATAATAATCGTGAGTTTTTTAGGTATCCTTTAGACAAAGCTATAAAGCTGGTACAGACCTTTGCTGGGAACACTTCTGAGGAAGATGCATTTTCTGCTATAGATATAACTGAAGGCTTAATGTCAAAATACTCTCAATGGATTAAACCTGATATTGTTTCGGTTCGTATCGTTCAACCAAGAGAACGTGTATGGCTAGAAATCACTCAAGAAAAAGAAATTGGTGGTTATTTAGTAGATCAGATTATTACTCGCTCTGATTTAGGATTCATCACTGATGGTAAAGGCGAAAGTGAGTTGTACTTTTCACCTGATTCGTCGATATCTTTTAATGCACAATTGTTTATAAGTGATTTTGATCCCTTCTCTATTATTAACACTACAGACTTATTTCATGAGGATGGCGCAAATGAGGTGAATGAAAAATATAACCCACATCGCGCCTAACAAAGCATTTAAGAGTGATTCGCAACGCTTGGCGTTTTCGCTTCGCTCAAGTATAGCCAAGCGTCGCTCACACCTTAATGCGGCGTTATGTGCTCAAAACAGAAAAATTAATGAACGGAATACAATGGAGGAAAAATGAATTATTGGAATTGTTCTAGTTGTGGCGAGAGTATGTCAGATCATGGTCAAAAGCAGATATCAGGAAATGATACGTATATTCTATTATACGAGTGCCTAAAGTGTTCTACACACGGGTACACTGTTACAAAAAACACAAGAGATATTCAAGGGGCAAGTGTTTTAAAGGTTTTGGATAAAGATTCCTCTGATCAAGCTACTATTGATCAAGAAATACAAAATCATATGTCCTAATCTCCCATAAAAATTAGTTGTAGTAGTTGGCTAATCTAGGTGCTGTGAGAACGCACATAACAAAGCGTTTAAGAGTGATTCGTAACGCTTGGCATTTTTAACTTGCGTTAGTTTTGGTGTTTAAGGTGGAATGCAGAAACTTCGGTATTGCGTTACTCACACCTTAACGCGGCGTTATATTGTTTTTCAAGTTCAGGGATTAAAATGGGTGAGTTATTTAACACTCTGATGGTTTGTGCGGTGTTGGCTTCATTGTTTCCGCTTATAAAATCCAGCAAGAGTTTTTATGATGAATGGAATGAAATGGAGAATGAGCATTGGCGTTCTAGAGGGGCTCCACCGTTCGTAGTGTTCCATTTTGGTATGTTCTTATTTGTCCCAATGCTTTTCGGCAAAGATCTGGATCAACTGAATAATAAGAGGTTGATAAAACTTAGGAATGATCTCAGGTACAGCTTTGCTATTTTTTCGCTACTGTTGCTCGCATCCCAGTTAAATCAATAAATTGGTTCTGGCAGCATCAATATAACAAAGCGTTTAAGACGGATTCACAACGCTTGGCGAATTCACTTCCAGTTGAGTTAAGTGTTTAAGGTACAATGGTTTAGGTCAGGTGGTTAGCGTTGTTCACCACTTAACGCGGCGTTATATGAGTTTACTCTTCAACAGAACAGATTTTGAGATAATTTATGAGTGAATATGTAAATCCTATTGAGCAGCTTATCCATAGTACTGTACGTATTAATTGTGATGACGGTAAAGGTAACAGTTCATCAGGAAGTGGTTATGTCTTTTTCTTCTGTGAAAAAGAAGAACAAAGTATCCCTTGTATTGTAACTAATAAGCATGTTGTGTTGGGGCTCAAACTGGTAGCTTTAATCTAACCTTAAAAGGTGAGGACGATAAACCAGTACTTGGCTCTCATGAGGTAATTACGTTAGATAACCTTTCTCAATATTGGATCCCTCATCCAAATCCTAACGTAGATTTAGCGATTATTCCTATTGGCCCGATTCTCAATAAAGCTGATCACGAGGGTAAGCGGTTTTATTATATCCCTCTTGGCAAAGGAGTTCTCGCTGATGAACAACTATTAAACTCGCTTCCTTCAATGGAGGAAATCGTTATGATCGGTTATCCCAATGGGATATGGGATGCCAAGCATAATTTACCGATCATTCGCAGGGGTATTACAGCAACTCACCCTAAACTGCCCCTAAATGGTAAGCCTGAGTTTTTAATTGACGCAGCTTGTTTTCCAGGCTCATCAGGATCTCCTGTATTCTTGGCAAATATTGGTAGTTTTGTAGATCATACAGGCGCTTTGGTTGCAGGCACTCGAATTGCATTATTGGGGACTCTATACGCAGGTCCTCAACATACAACTACAGGTGACGTGGTTGTCATAGAAGTTCCAACAGACTCTAAATCAATTTCAGTGGGGAGCATTCCTAATAATCTTGGATTAGTTATCCACTCGTCTGAACTTTTAGCTTTTGAACAAGTTATTGAAGACAGGTTGCGTAACGAGCCATCATTATCACGGAATAGCCTCTGTAATTGTGGAAGTGGAAATAAATACAAAAACTGCTGTGGGAAACTCATATAACAATGCGTTGCTCACACCTTAACAGGGCGTTAGCCGTCATGGATCTTGCTATACTCAAAGTGATAGAATAGTATCACTTTAGTATTCCTTTGGAGCAGCTCTCATGAAAGTAGAACTAGTTACATCACTCAAACGTCAAGCAACTAAGATCCTCGCCGATCTCCACGACACCAAAGAACCAGTGTTAATTACTGAGCATGGTAAGCCATCTGCGTATCTAGTTGATGTTGATGACTACGAATTTATGCAAAATCGTTTAGCTATTCTTGAGGGTATTGCACGAGGTGAGCGTGCACTAGCTGATGGTAAAGTTGTAAGTCATGATGAAGCCAAGGACAAAATGTCAAAATGGCTGAAGTAATCTGGACTGAACCAGCGTTATCTGACCTCAATGATATCGCTGAATACATCGCACTTGAAAATATCGTAGCTGCAAAGCAGTTAGTACAAACGATCTTCTCCAAAGTCGAACGCCTACAAACTTTCCCAGAGTCAGGTCGTATTCCACCCGAGCTAGAACATTTAAGTTATCGTGAAGTTGTCGTTAATCCATGTCGTGTTTTCTATAAACAAGACGGTGACAAAGTGTTTATTTTCGCAACGCGTGGCATTTTTACTATGCGTCGGTTTTAGTGTTTAAGGTGGTATGCAGGGGCTTCAGTATTGCGTTGCTCACACCTTAACAGGGCGTTAGCTGCTAAAGCATAGAGGAGACAGTTGAGTGATACCATTACCATCTAATTATGACGATTTTGATCCGCATTTCTCATCGGGTTGGGAAGAGATCTCATATCCAGTGGAAACAACCCCGAGAGTATATTTGGATTTCGCAATTGAAGACATTGAGTCATCTCATGGGCAGAAGCACAGTCGAATCTTAGTTAACGCATTATCAAATGCGAAGCGTGCATTGCATTTACAAGTTGAAACCATTGCTAAATCATTAGGTTTTATTCAACCAAGACGTGGTTTCCCGAATTTTCATGCTTATTTGGGGTTTTGTGAAAGGTGTGGGGTTGTGACTCCGAGAATCCTTAAAAAACTAAATACTGTTCGTAATGCAGTGGAGCATGAGTATTACATCCCTACGGAATCCGAAACTGAAGATTTTATTGATGTCGTCGAGTTGTTTTTAGCTGCCACTGATAAATTTATCTACCGATTTCCAACGGAAATTGAGTGGTTACCTGGAAAGGTAGACGAGTCAGTTCAGTTTAACATTGACTACGTTAACCTTAAGCCTAACTCTGGAGCTTTGATGTTGGTTTCACATGAAAAAGGAAATGACGAAAGTTTGGAGCTAGACCCTTCGATGGATGAGTATTTTGTTTGGTTAAAGATTCTATGCGATGGTGTTCACAAAGGAAACTTTAACCATCGCAGCTAACAAAGCATTTAAGAGTGATTCGCAACGCTTGGCGCTTTCGCTTCGCTCAAGTATAGCCAAGCGTCGCTCACACCTTAATGCGGCGTTATGCATATTAGAGAGAATAATGAACTCATATACGAGCGAGTGTAAAAGGTTGTCTATCAATGCACGAGCTGCAATTGGTCTGCTTATATTTGA
>NZ_JAKRGG010000076.1:0-3830 GCF_022347645.1 Vibrio sp. MMH1-50 | reverse complement strand
AAGCCACCGCAAAGTAAAAATGCCACGCGTTACGAATCACTCTTAAGCAATTTGTTAGTACATGCGCTACTTCTATTTATGCGCTCCAAGATATTGAAATCTGGCATAATATGAAAGACTTTGAACGCTGAAGTGAGACGGGCAGCTACAAAACTTAAACTCGGTTAAGAGACGAAAGTTGGCTAGAAGAAAAACGTACTGAACTCCCCTACGTTTACTGACTTCAAATTAGAAAAGGATTCGTTCCTCGCACTTCGACAGCAACACCAAAGAAAGACAATTTTGACTTAGTAAAAACCACGAAAAAGAAGAAGCAATAAAGAAATAGATTAAGAGTTAGAGACCGTAAACGATGAAGTCAAAGCGAACACTCCGCATATAGTGCCACCGGAAAGAACGTGAAAGGTCCAAACTGAAAGGTGTAAAGACGAGCGCCAAAACAGATAAACACCAAAACTTATGACCTTTGATGTCAAACCCGTACTAACGCTGCGTTAAGTGGTGAGCAACGCTACCACCTTACCTAAACCATTGTGCCGTAAACACTAAAGCCGAATCAAACCGAAAATGCCAAGCGTTGGGAATCCGTCTTAAACGCTTTGTTATGTAAATTTTTGTGGTAGCGTTAAAACTATTTACTTACGTATTCTGTTTCACAATCGAATCCATCACACCTAATAGTAAGAGTTGTACTCTTTGTCGATGTAACTGAAGTTGAAGAACTCTTGGAGCTTGTAGTTTCCGAGAATTCTACCGCCTCTGCATCAAGTACTTTTAGCATTTTTTCTTTGGTTGAATCAAAGTTGATAACTTCCATCAACTCTGATAATTCTAAATCAGAATATTCTTCGTGGTGACCTCGCAATGTTTTAACTGCTTTCACTTTGGAAGAATCAAAATCAAAATACTCTACGAGTGTTATTAACTCTTTAAATGTCAGGTCGCGATTTAGGTTGTTTACGTTGTCGGAAACAAACCTGTTTTTTGTTGAGTCAAAATTAAAATGGCTTATTTTTGTCAACAATTCTTCAGGCTCCATAGCCTGAACACTTAAGGAACAAACTAAGTAAAATACTCCTGATATAATGATTTTATACAATTTCAAACCCCTCCTTTTGTTCGATTTACATAACGCCCTGTTAAGGGGTGAGCAACGCAATACCAAAGCCGCCGCATACCACCCTAAACACTAAAACCAACGCATAGTAAAAATGCCACGCGTTGCGAATCCCTCTTGAACAGTTTGTTAGTTTGCATTTCGCACAAATCGCACGATTTAATTAAATTGCACATTTCATGCGATATATTATAATCTAACTGTACACTCAATTGGGAACTGACCATGCATACATTAACAGCCAATGATGCCAAACGAAATTTCGGCGAACTACTTCTAAGCGCACAACGCGAACCAGTAAAAATCAGCAAAAACAGTAAAGATACTGTCGTTGTCATGTCCATTCGTGACTTTGAAGAGCTAGAAGCTATGAAAGTTGAGTACCTCAAACACTGCTTTAAATCAGCCAAAGAAGACTTGAACAATGGGAACACTGTTGATGGCGAAAGCTTTCTAAATTCGCTGTAACTCACTTATGCAAAAGAACAAATACAAGCTAAGTAACTTAGCACAATCTCACTTGCGCAAGGTCAAAAACTACACTGTTGAAAACTTTTCTGAATTACAGTGGCGCAACTATAAAGACACTTTGCTATCGGGGTTTCAGATGCTAGTTGATAATCCAGGTTTAGGAAGAAGTTGTGACGAGATATACCCAAATGGCTTTTATTTTCCGATTGGAAAACACACAGCTTATTTCACCAAAGAAGATGACTTTATCTTAGTCGTTGCTGTTTTAGGTCAATCACAACTACCCCAGAATCACCTGAAATAACATGACTTTCACCCTAGAAACAATAACTGGGGTGAGAGTTTATCCATGCAAACTAACGCCCTGTTAAGGGGTGAGCAACGCAATACCAAAGCCGCTGCATACCACCTTAAACACTTAAACCAACGCATAGTAAAAATGCCACGCGTTGCGAATCCCTCTTGAACAGTTTGTTAGTATTCAGACCCAACCTGTTACACCGAACTTAAAAAGAAGTCTTATTTGTCAGTTCTCTATCGTCTTGATACCACAGTTTTCACAGATCGTATGTCGAGAAAACTCATCCATAGAAGCTAAAAATGGACCAACTGCCCAGCCTTTGATTAACCCAGCAATAAACTCTTTACACTTTTGATGTTTTACACCAGCAAAAGGACTTGGGTTCCTAATCAATACGGTAATATGTTTGGATTTAATGTTGCAAGCAGAACACTGATATTTGTCTATCTGATGAAGCACTAATTTTCCTCCTGAATACTAACGCTCTGTTAAGGGGTGAGCAACGCAATACTGAAGCCGCCGCATACCACCTTAAACACTAAAACCAACGCATAGTGAAAATGCCACGCGTTGCGAATCCCTCTTGAACAGTTTGTTAACTGAGCGCCTTTCAGTTTTCGGCGATCTTTCAGCCACTTTCGCCAAAGCTCGTTTTGCTAATTAATGATTAGCAAAGCTAACTCAAATATGTATTTAACCAAAAAATTACCGTTTATCTTTAGTTTGAAATGCGTCTCACAACACCATACTTCGGCGATGTAAGTGCGCCGAACTAATCGCGAATGCCTTATATTATTAGAAGGCTTTGTGCCGCCTTTCACATCAGTAAACTTAAGTATCAAACTGAAATTAGTCGCATTAACTCAGCTAAGGGAACCGACCGAACACGATAAATCTCTGAACCTAGAAGCTGTATCATTGTGCTTTCGTATTTTCTGCGCCAGTTAACGCCGCATTAAGGTGTGAGCAACGCTACCACCAAACTTAACCATACCACCATAAACACAAAACCCAACGATGACATCAAAAATGCCAAGCGTTGAGAATCACTCTTAAATGCTTTGTTAGTTTTATATTTTAGGTAGCGATTTTTCCATTCTTCTGGAAATAAAGTAGCCGGTTATAAACATTAACACTGCAAATATAGTTGTCATTGTGTAATATAAAGAAATAGACTCCAGTGACTTATTATTTACAAACAAATATGTTGTTACAGAGAACATTACACCACTAACATTACTACCAACAAAATAAACGAATAACGGTATCATTAGAACCGCCCTACGACATAATTCATTAGAAAAATCGCCAGGAAACACCTTACTTAATACGAAAACTATTCCTATCACAAAAATTAAGGCAAAAATATGAAACGCATAAAACACATAACTTCTTGCGTTGAAAATACTACTTGCAAATTCTATTAAGCCTTTTTCATCTCTAAATATTCCACTATGAAGCGTACCCATAATAAATATTGAAAAAATAACCAAAGTATAAATGATTAGCTCTAAACTAATACGGCTTATGGATGCCCTTACTTTTTCACTTGACACTAAGCTAACCCTCGAATTTATGGAACAACAGATAGTAGATGGCTTGCATACCCTTGTAAAAACTGCCTAGAAAATTTGGGATATCATAGTCACTTTCAAGTCAATCGGTGATAAAACTAACGCTTTGCTAAGGTGTGAGTAACGCAATACAAAAGCTACCGCACAGCGCCTTAATCACCATAAGCCACCGCATAGTAAAAATGCCACGCGTTACGAATCACTCTTAAGCAATTTGTTAGTACATGCACTACTTCTATTTATGCGCTCCAAGATATTGAAAAGTAGAATGATATGAAAGGCTTTGAACACTGAAGTGAGACGGGCAGCTACAAAACTTAAACTCGATTAAGAGACGAGAGTTGGCTAGAAGAAAAATGCACTGACC
>NZ_JAKRGG010000075.1:0-4157 GCF_022347645.1 Vibrio sp. MMH1-50 | reverse complement strand
GTTGTTAGTTCGTTTTCTGCGGCGTTGTTTGTTCCACGTGGTTTCATTGAGTAGCCGCTTTGAGACTACGCCTGACTTAAGTGCATCAAAACACATAAATTTTATTGTTTGCAAAGTTTAAAATTACGTAAAATCAACGCTTTGGGTTTGCAAACTAACAAACTGCTCAAGAGGGATTCGCAACGCGTGGCATTTTTACTATGCGTTGATTTTAGTGATTAAGGTGGTTTTCGGCGGCTTCGGTATTGCGTTTGCTCACCCCTTAGCAGGGCGTTAGTACGGGATGGGCATCAAAGGTTGTAAAATTTGGTGTTTATTGGTTTCTTTGCTCTGCTTTACAGCGGTTCAAATGTGCCTTTCACGTTCTCTCCGGTGGCACTGGATGCGCAGTGATCGCGTTGTGAAAAGTCGTTTACGGTTTCTAACTTTCGGGCAATTTCATTGGCGCGGCTTCTTTCTCGCGGATGGTTTCTCGGTGACAAATCGTTTCTTTGGTGCCGTCGGGAAAGTTCGAAGTCAGTCTCCTTTGCTAATTTAAAGGTGCTGAAAATCATCGAGTCTTGCGTGTTTTTCTTCTAGCCAACTCGCGTTTTGAGTATTGGTTTGAGATTGGCAGTTGTCCGTTTAGCTTTCGCGTTTTAAGCTAAAATTTCGTGCTATATTTCAATGCCTTGGCAAATACCATAAGCTTTAAGGGCAGCGCACTAACAAGCTGCTCAAGAGGGATTCACAACGCGTGGCATTTTTACTATGCGTTGGTTTTAGTGATTAAGGTGGTATGCAGCAACATCGGTATTGCGTTGCTCACCCCTTAGCAGGGCGTTATACCGCAAAGGAGAAATCAATGATAAAGCAAGTAAGCGTTACAGATCAGTCGCTTTTATCTCTATCAAAAACAAGCTTCTCCGAGCTACGAAAAATCTATCGCCCAACTTCCGAAGCTCAAAGAAATCAAGCTAGTTCAGCAAATGAGTGGACTTGTTTGGGATATTATTTGGATCACCAGCTAGTGGGTCTTATAAAGGTTAAGTTGTCAGGCAAGACGCTTAATTTAAGTACACTTGCTGTCATGCCAGAATGTCGTAAAAAAGGCGTAGCTCGAAGCTTAATTTTAGAAGCAGAGCGTATGTTCTCAAATGCAGGCTTGCTTTCAGTCTGGTGCGTTGAGCAAACTGGAAATGTAGAGATCTTTGAGGCACTAGGTTTCAAGGTTGCGGAACGTATTGAGTCAGATATTTTTGAATTGGCTGACAGCTCAAACGTTAAAGCAATAGAAGTTCGTCTGGAGCGGCAGGCAGCGGTATAACAAAGCGTTTAAGGCAGATTCCCAACGCATGGCATTTTTCATTCCATCGTTGGGTTTTGTGTTTAAGGTGGTATGGTTAGGTTTCGTGGTGGCGTTGCTCACTACTTAACGCGGCGTTATGTGTAAATAGGTGGAGAAGTAAGTTTGTCAAAAGATATATCTCTTATCGAGACTTTAAAAAAATCAGATTTAGGCTCGGTATCAACGGAATTGGCTGAAATTGCGATTGATGGTGTTCTGACCGAAGGTGTATTAAAGGATATACCAGTAGTAAATACGCTTATAGCTACATATAAAGCAGGGCAAAGTGTGCGAGACAACCTCTTTAATCGAAAGCTTTTGCGGTTTTTGAATGAGGTGAGTGATATTCCACCTTTGGAAAGGGCTGAAGTTATAAGTAAGCTAGAGAGCTCTCCAGGGGATGTTGGTGAGATGCTATTGCTTAGTTTAGATAGGTTAGATAATTTGGTTAAGCCTGAACTACTTGCAAAAGCTTTTCTGCTATTGGCAAATGATGAAGTGTCAGTCAAAGAGTTTTACGATCTAAAAACAATAATTGAAAATATCAATATGAATGATGTAGAGGAAATTAAAAAATTCTACGAAGACTACCTATATTGTCCAAATGAACTAATCTCATCATTATTGCAGACAAAACTTGCAGCTATTAACGAAGGAGGCATCATGGATCACGCCCATCCTTTATTTAAAACTACCAAAATAGGGCGCACTTTTTTAACTAAAGTTGCAAATATTGAGCTCAACATAAAAAAATACACATAACAAAGCATTTAAGAGTGATTCCCAACGCTTGGCATTTTTCATTCCATCGTTGGGTTTTGTGTTTACGGTGGTATGGTTAGGTTTCGTGTTAGCGTTGCTCACACCTTAATGCGGCGTTATGTGTCCATTCAGAGGTTATCGAATGTCATTAAATATTCATGAAAGATGCAAATCAAGACTAATTGAGGTTATTGCAGAACAGCTAGGTAATATCCAAGTTAAAAACAAGATGTTCATTGAGCGTGCATCCTGTATTGGTTTATTATCCGCAGAGTCAATCTTACCTAATTCAGGAGATATAAAAGAAACACTAAAGGACTCAATAGGCGAGATTCCAATATTTGAGTTTGTGTATGAAAGTATTTCTAGAGAATTGGCTGAAAACATTGAATATGATTCTGCTTTAACATTAGTAAAGCTTACAGACATTGAGGGCTATCAAGACACTGTCGAGGTCGCTACTCGACTAGTTCACGAATTTGACAGTTTGCCATGGCAATACACTTTCAGTATTGAAATGAATAGTGATATGGCAAAGTTGATTCAAGAGAATATAGGTGTCTTTGAAGTATCTGAAAGTATGGCTATTCGAAAGTCAGATGAAGACTTCTCATCAACTTACCCACCTATGTCGGGAATTGAGGAAAGAGACAAGTCTATTTCGAGTCGCGGATTGCTTTCATTATTCACAGAACATTCTTGGAATGCTTCAGGTGCTTTTCTGCAAATAAAAAACAACGGCTTTGTAGGGCAATATGGTCCAGCAGAAACACATACGCAAGTAGTAGAAAAATTAAAGTCATTTTGTGGGTTGGGCATAGCCCTAAGACTTTTTAAGATCAATCCAACATATCGCTCTACCCCCACAAAAGCGAAGTTTTACATCCATAAAGCTGAGCGTGATAACTGGGTAATGCTAGGTAAGCATGAACTGGATTATGATGTTTCCGATACGTTTCACGACTTGGTTATCCATGACTTAGATGGGGTGCTTGATACTCAAGACAAGCAGACTTCATGGGTGAATGTAAGATTGAGGGAAATGAGAACGGTTTTTTCGTGTGAGAACTTATCAAAAACTCACAAGTTGCTTTTGGCTTGCCAGTGGCTATTTGAAAGCTATAGCGGGAAAAATGAACTGCTATCCTTCGTTCAAACTACGGTTGTTATTGAGATTCTCCTGGGTGACAAAGCTTCGTCGGAACAAGTAGGGCTAGGTGCATTATTAAGAAATCGTTGTGCATATTTGATAGGTGTAAGCCAAACGCAACGAGATGAAATATTAGATGACTTCCAAAAAATATATGATGTTAGATCCAAAATTGTACATGGTGGTAAAAGTAGGCTCAATTACATTGAGCGAGGACTTTTAGGTAAATTACAATGGATGTGTAGAAGAGTAATTCAAGAGGAAGTGAAACTACTCTCTGAAGACGAGAAAAAGGACACATAACAAAGCATTTAAGAGTGATTCGCAACGCTTGGCGTTTTCGCTTCGCTCAAGTATAGCCAAGCGTCGCTCACACCTTAATGCGGCGTTAGTCGCCAGAAAAAGCTAGTAATCAAAATCATGTTTCTAAGCTCAAAATCTGGCAGTTGCTTGTTTAGCGCACAAGTTCATCGTCGATGGTCAAAAATCAGTTTCAGAAGTTTAAAGTCCAAAGTTTTGCAAGTGCCCAAGCGGTTTTTTATTCTTTGGTGCTGACAGAACAGGGCAATCGTTCCTCTGTTCTTGGTTGCAACTCTGCCCGGTGAGTTTGTTGGTTCAAAAGCACATCTACTCGCTGAAATGACGTTTTCTCTGGTGTGGTAAGTTCCACGTGGTTTCAGTGACTTTGTTGAAAGTCCGTACTGTGAGATTGGCTTTCCAAAAGCGCTTTTTGGTGTTGTCAGTCCGTTTTCTACGGCGTTGTTTGTTCTAAGTGGTTTCATTGAGTAGCCGCTTTGAGACTACGCCTGACTTAAATGGATCAAAGCACATAAAGTTTGTTGTTCGCAAAGTTTAGTTCGGCTTAAAATTGTCGCTCGGTGCCTCGCGACTAACAAACTGCTCAAGAGGGATTCGCAA
>NZ_JAKRGG010000074.1:0-4227 GCF_022347645.1 Vibrio sp. MMH1-50 | reverse complement strand
ACCCCGTCACTTTCACTCTTAGGCTACAACCACGTACATTCAGCCTGAGAGATCCGTTGCGGAAATAACGCCCTGTTAAGGTGTGAGCAACGCAATACCGATGCCGCCGCATACCACCTTAACCACTAAACACAACGCATAGTAAAAATGCCACGCGTTGCGAATCACTCTTAAACAGTTTGTTAGTTGCCTTGGTTGAGCTGCCCTATGAGCCTTTCAGTGCTTTTTCCTAATTGGCTCACTAAACGATCTAATTTATTGTAATTAATCTTTTTCGGGTATGATTGACCCGATGCAGAAGGTAATTGGGGAGCATTGTCGATTTCTCTGAGGATGATTATCCGCAAGGAACTTAACGTTTCAAACTGTCTAGACAACTCAGGGTCATGTTTAGAATAGTGCTCGTAAATATCAAAGGCATGCTCTAAATTTGACCAAGATTCTTTTTCATTAAGCAGTTCATATTCTATATCTTTGTGTCCCTTTGAGATGCACGGAGGTGAACTCAAACTCAACTTTATAGAAACTTTAAAATGAACAGCTCTAAGGGAACGCTCCCACTTTTTACTAGATACAATCGTCTCTAGCTTACTGTCATGCTCTTTTGGTGTTTTCCAGTCATGGCGAAATATAATCAGTAAAACAAGCGTACCGAGCGTAGTCATAGCAGAGACAGCTGTGAAAAAAGCAATTATCGAGTTTATATAGTTACTCAGTTCAGGTGAATCTCCTCCACCTATTGCCACACCAATACCAAGCGTAACAACTATAACCAAAATAGATATTAAACCTAATAACAAGAACTCTATTTTAATCTTCAATGTAACCTCTATCCGATTGGCAACTAACGCCGCGTTAAGTGGTGAGCAACGCAGACCACTGCACTTAAATCATTGTGCCGTATACACTAAAGCTGAAGCAAACTAAAAATGCCAAGCGTTGAGAATCCGTCTTAAACGCTTTGTTATACGATTCTACGCACCCCATTTTTCTATGTCTTCCTCAGTTAGTAACGGAATGATATTGGGCTCTAGATCTTTACGTAAAGTAGCTACATGCGAGAGCAGTTTTAAAGACATACTTTCAAAAAGATCCAATTGTTCAGGGCTCAAACACCTTGAACTTCTATTCCTTACCGGCTGGAGCATTTGAAAATCCCCGTAAGTACGGATGGCAAATTTCATGTCAATAGCCTGAGAATCTGAATGTGCAATAAGCTGATTCCTAAGCTGGATTAAAAATTTATGTAAGGAAAGTTCGTCAGGTGACAGGACTTTTAGTGCGGTAGTAGGTAAATCGGGCACCTTAATTTGATTTCGAGAGTCATTTCCAGAGAATGGCTTACAATAAGATAAAATCATCGCATTAGTTAATGCAGAAAGAACAAGAAAATTGCCATCGAAATCAGCGTAAAGTTTGTTATTCTTAATGTAACTAACGATATCGTGAGCTTCTTTAAAGTCTGCAAATGAGATAGCAACTCGCTTGAACTGCCTCAACAAACCGTCACTTTTTCTATCCACAACAACCTCTAGTTTATTCGAATCGTATAACGCCCTGTTAAGGTGTGAGCAACGCAATACCAAAGCCGCCGCATACCACCTTAAACACTAAACGCAACGCATAGTAAAAATGCCACGCGTTGCGAATCACTCTTAAACAGTTTGTTATACATCATTTACTGTGACTTCGATAACCTGAGCTTTTGCCTGCAGAAACTCATATGCAGCTCTAGTTTTCTTTACAAAAGCTATGTCTCTAGAAAAGACGAAGTCTGCGAAACTGCCTATTGATGCATGCCCAGCATCACTCATAGCAGCAGTGAACCTTTTCTCTTTTTTCATTTTCGAATCTGGGTGATAGCCAACAATATTTAGTACATTGTATATCGATGTTATTTTTTCGAAGAGGTACATTTCTCGGTTGTAAATAGGGTTCAAGCTAATGCCGTAGAATTGCTCAATGGTGAAATTTAGCCCAACATAACCGTCAACATATTTATGTGCTTCCCATATTTGCTCAAGAACGTTTGGTGGTTCAATGTTATTGAGTTGAACAGGACCAATGCCAGTACTTTCCCTGTAATCACTCACTCCTGAGTAATTACTTTCGTCTGAAACATGCTTACGTAACTCTTGTGAGGCTTGCTTAAGTGCTTCATCATGTGACTTTTTTAGTTGTAGTGTATAAGCAGATACTTGCTTGATAATCTCAGGGGAAAATTTCTGAACTTCATCCACGCTTACCAAAGTCTGAATATGACTTAATAAATTATCAAACGCACCAATTTGCTCATTATTTATATCATCAAAAGTATCTCCGAGCCGACCACCATAGAATTTTAGTAGTGATTGAGATGTCGATTTTTCCAATTGCTCATAAACTGGCTCAGTGTTTTCGCAATAATTCCTGAACGCATCCACAGACTTCGTGATACTTATCCTTGCATCACCGGTAAATTCGAACTGGGGAGTTAGCGCTAACCTTAAATGCATAGCCTCTAGGTCATCTAATACATCCAAGTAAAGCGAACCATTTTCGCCAGTCCGTCTTATCTCCTTGAGGTTTTCGTCTGAGTATAGAATCTGGAACTTTTTCCGAAGTTCTTCTTTGAAGCTCAATGAGGGATTTTTTACTAATAAATCCAAGATATTATGATCAAGGTAAGCTGTTGGCTTTCCCTGATATGTAGGAACAGAATTTTTCACCTAGCCATCCTTTGATGTATAACGCCTTGTTAAGGTGTGAGGCACGCAATACCGATGCCGCCGCATACCACCTTAACCACTAAAATCAACGCATAGTAAAAATGCCACGCGTGCCGAATCACTCTTGAACAATTTGTTATATGCCTAGCTTTCACCTATACTCAATGCGCACCATCAATACGCATAGGATTACTTTATGAGAAACACATATAGCACACATGCACCTAAAAAGGCTACAAACCTTAGCCTAAACAGTGAGTTACTTGCCGAAGCTAAGCGCCTAAACATCAACCTATCAGCAACAATGGAAAAGGCTTTGGAAAAGGAAGTAAAACAACAATTGAAAGCCGAATGGCTAGAACAAAATGCCGAAGCTATTGAAGCTTGTAACGACTTAACTGCAAAACACGGACTATTTTCCGATTCATACCGAGTATTCTAATGGCACAATTTACGCTTTATAAAAACAACGATAAGAGCACCGCAAGCGCTTACCCATATTTTGTCGATGTCCAAAGCGAGTTGCTAGATTCACTGAATACTCGCTTGGTGATTCCCTTAACTCCTATCGAGCTGTTAGAGAAAAAAGCCCCTAGCCACCTGTGCCCTACGATCCATATTGATGAAGGTGACTTTGTGATTCTTACTCAACAAATGGCTAGTGTACCAACTAAAATCCTTACGACCCCAGTCAATGAGCTAAGCACGTTTAGAAACGAAATTATTGCTGCTATCGACTTTTTGATTACTGGCATATAACGCCCAATTAAGGTGTGAGCCACGCTACCACGACACTCAAATTGAACACCGTAAACACTAAACTAAACCCAAACCAAAAATGCCAAGCGTGGGGAATCACTCTTAAATTGTTTGTTATATTTCAGTCGTCATAAACCGAAAGATTACCAGTTCGCCAAACATCGCCATCCCATGAAAGCACGTCATCTAAGTCCTTGAGCAGAGAGTGTTGACGATAACGAGGCTCATCGTTTTTCTTATACCATTGATTAACAAGTGTTATTGGCTTTGGTAACGACAGCTTCTTTCTCTCGTTCAAAGTTGGTTGCCAGAAGTAGATTATTATGGACTCTGCCATTTCCATAAAGTAACGACTTGCATCATCAGGGTATGTTACTTCACCTAACCAGAACTCTTGTTCACGGGTGATATCATGGATTTTATGATGTGATTTAAACCTTGTAGCGTAGCTACCCTCAGTAATACCGCAATACTGAATGATAGATTCTCGTTCATACTTCAATTTGCCGGTTGCTAAATAAAGACCATTTTCTAACTCAGGTTCTTCAATGATGTCATCGTAATTGTATGGACCTCTCCACTTTACAATGATCGTAGTATGCTCGCTCATATTCAACAGTCCCCAGAAAAAATCATTATGGTACCACATACTGCCAATAAGAAATATAACGCGCAGTTAAGGTGTGAGAGACGCAGATCCACCCTAACCTAAAATAAACTCTGATAAATCCGTGCCTATTTGGGCACTAAAAACCCAATG
>NZ_JAKRGG010000073.1:0-5600 GCF_022347645.1 Vibrio sp. MMH1-50 | reverse complement strand
GGACCCACCTGATTTCCATTCCGAACTCAGAAGTGAAACGAATTAGCGCCGATGGTAGTGTGGGGCTTCCCCATGTGAGAGTAGGACATCGCCAGGCTTTAAATTTAGTTTTTGCCTTTTTAAAAAAGGTGAAGACAAAAGTTAAGAGAGCCCGTTTGAAAAAGCGGGCTTTTTTAGTCCTAAAGAGACATCTTGATGCTGATATAGCTCAGGTGGTAGAGCGCATCCTTGGTAAGGATGAGGTCCCCAGTTCGAGTCTGGGTATCAGCACCATTACAATCAGAATTTTACTTGGCGACCATAGCGCTTTGGACCCACCTGACTTCCATTCCGAACTCAGAAGTGAAACGAAGTAGCGTCGATGGTAGTGTGGGGCTTCCCCATGTGAGAGTAGAACATCGCCAGGTTCTTATGCGGAGCGGTAGTTCAGTTGGTTAGAATACCGGCCTGTCACGCCGGGGGTCGCGGGTTCGAGTCCCGTCCGCTCCGCCACTTATTTAGAAACCCAGTCTCCGGACTGGGTTTTGTCGTTTTTGAACAGAATAATTTCCTTTTCAGGGAATGAGTCCCGGTTGCCCGCAACCCCGGCCGTCCGCCACTTATTTAGAAACCCAGTCTCCGGACTGGGTTTTGTCGTTTTTGAACAGAATAATTTCCTATTCAGGGAATGAGTCCCGGTTGCCCGCAACCCCGGCCGTCCGCCACTTATTTAGAAACCCAGTCTCCGGACTGGGTTTTGTCGTTTTTGAGCATAATAATTTCCCTTTCAGGGAATGAGTCCCGGTTGCCCGCAACCCCGGCCGTCCGCCATTTATTTAGAAGTCCAGTCTCCGGAGTGGGTTTTGTCGTTTTAGGGAACATGATTTTCTCTTATGGGAAAATAAGTCTCGCAAGGTTTTATCTGTAGCCTACAAGCTCAACCACTTATTCAGATAAAGCTCTACATTCGCACCCCAGTCTTTCCACGAGTATTGATAAATCTAACCTATCATTTGGTTACGTCTGAGATACCCTCTATTTGCTCTCTTACATCAAAGACAGGGTTTATCTAATAAAACCAAGTTTATGACCCACCAAATACTTATCTTCTTCAATCATAGCAATCTCTGTTTGTGTTCCCTTCTCTGTATCACTGGTTAACTGTACTTGGTCATCACTTCTCATATTTACGCTGAAGAAAACTTTGTTTGCTTTACTCTTATTTGTCAGAAGGATTAACCTAGTAAAGGTTCTTTTGGGAGTACAACCTAATGATGCAGCAGATACAAAGTGAAACACTAAGAGTCTTATTCGAAAGCCTGTCTTCTCAAGATGGGATTGCAGTTATTAACCCTGCGACTGAGCAAGAACTGATTCGCTTAAAACCTAGCTCTTTGGACGAGCTAGATGTGCAAATAGAAACGTGTAAAGCGGCTCAAGTTGAGTGGGAAAAACTCAGTGCTAAAGTACGTTCCGCTTCGCTGAAAAAGTGGTTTCAATTGCTTGTAGAGCACACGGAAGATATTGCTAACATCATTACCTTAGAACAAGGCAAACCGCTTTCTGAAAGTCGTGGAGAAGTCGCATATGGAGCATCTTTTGTTGAATGGTTCGCAGAAGAGGCTAAGCGCGCCTATGGTGAGGTTATACCTGCACCAGCGGTAGATAGACGACTCTCTACCATTAAACAGCCTGTCGGCGTGTGTGCTGCGATTACACCATGGAATTTCCCTATTGCAATGATCACTCGAAAAGCGGCTCCTGCTTTGGCTGCGGGATGTGGGATGATCATTAAACCTTCTGAATTAACGCCTTTGACTGCTGTGGCTGTGGTTGAGCTTGCTCACCAGGCTGGCATCCCTAAAGCTCTATTGTCTACCGTTGTTTCTGAGCAAGCGGCAGAGTTTGGTTTGGTATTAAGTACCGATCCGCGAATTAAGAAGATCTCTTTCACGGGTTCGACACGTGTCGGCAAGATCTTGATGAAGCAGGCAAGTGATACGGTTAAAGCTGCTTCTATGGAATTAGGTGGCAATGCGCCTTTTATTGTTTTTGACGATGCAGATTTAGAAGCTGCGGCGAATGGCTTGATTGCCTCTAAGTTTCGTAATGCCGGACAAACCTGTGTGTGTACCAACCGCTTGTATGTGCATCAGAACGTAAAAGAGGCGTTCTTAACTAAGCTTCTAGATAAGGTAACAAGCCTGACGGTCGGTAATGGTCTTGAGAAAAATACAACTCTTGGTCCTGTGATTACAATGGCTTCTAAGCATCGTCTAGAAGCAGTGATCGATCAGGCAGTACAAGAAGGGGCAACGATGCTTAATCTGCCTCAAAAACGCTCTGGGCGCTTTATGGAGCCTGTTATCTTAGATAATGTGGAACAAGGTATGGCGATAGTGCAACAAGAGCTGTTTGGCCCGGTTCTGCCAGTCATTAGTTTTGATGATGATGAGCAAGTGCTCTCGATGGCGAATGATACTGAATATGGTTTAGCTTGTTACTTCTACACCGATAGCTTGAAGCGTATCATCAAATTTAGTGAAGGTTTGGAATATGGCATGGTGGGGGTAAATGAAGGGATTATCTCTACGGAAGTTGCGCCGTTTGGTGGGATCAAAGAATCTGGCATTGGTCGTGAAGGTGCGAAGCAAGGCATGGATGAGTATCTAGAAACAAAGTACATTTGTCTTGGAGGTTTGAGCTAGCCTTCTGCCTAGTTGTTCACTGATACGATACAACAAGAGAAAGCTGGGTATATTACCTGGCTTTTTGTTTGTTGAGATAAAGTTGGATGAAGAGGGTGGACGTTGTGAGTTTTCTTCAGATGCAAAAAAGCCGCATCAAGTGATGCGGCTTCTTTTAATATGGCTCCTCCTACTGGACTTGAACCAGTGACCTGCGGATTAACAGTCCGTCGCTCTACCAACTGAGCTAAGGAGGAACAAATTTTAATAAGTGGTGCCGACTACCGGAATCGAACTGGTGACCTACTGATTACAAGTCAGTTGCTCTACCTACTGAGCTAAGTCGGCACATTTTCGTTAATAAGTAATCGACTTACTAACCGAAAGATGGCTCCTCCTACTGGACTTGAACCAGTGACCTGCGGATTAACAGTCCGTCGCTCTACCAACTGAGCTAAGGAGGAATTATCTTGTTTAAGAATAAATGGTGCCGACTACCGGAATCGAACTGGTGACCTACTGATTACAAGTCAGTTGCTCTACCTACTGAGCTAAGTCGGCGTACCGTTATTCTTTCTATTGTTCGTGTTAGACACCAACAATTTTAAATTGTGGTGCCCGGAGGCGGAATCGAACCACCGACACGAGGATTTTCAATCCTCTGCTCTACCGACTGAGCTATCCGGGCGACGAGGTGTATTAAAAGGCTTTTCGGCTTTCAGGTCAACAATAAAATTAAAATAAATTATCGTTTGATGGATTTGTGCTCGGAGTGGGCTGTTTTTATGCATTTTGAGCAGCAATGCACCATGCTTTAAGCGCTGTTTTAAGAAAAGTAGGGCGTTCTGTCGCAAAATAAAGGCGATAAAAACAAAAAAGCACGTCTGAAAACGTGCTTTTTATTGAACAATTGACTTTAAACTAGTGCTTTACTGAGAACTTGTTCACCCAACCTTCAAGTTCATCAGCTAAAGATGCCAATGTTTGGGTGCTTGATTGGCTTTCTGTTACCACCGTATTTAGCTGGCTGCCGCTTTCTTCAATTAGGTTGATGCGGTGTGCAATGTCATCACTCACTTGCGTTTGTTCAGCCGCTGCTGTTGCAATTTGTTGGCTCATCGCAGTAATAGACTCTAACGCGGTTACTATCTGTTGAAGTGCCTCTGAGGCGTTCATTGATTCAGTTACTGTGCTTTCGCTGGTCTCGGCACAGATCTCCATTGTATGGATAGCATTGCGCGAACCCTCTTGAAGGTTAGAGATCATCTGTTGAATCTCTTTTGTACTGTCTTGCGTGCGACCTGCTAGGTTGCGTACCTCATCGGCAACAACTGCAAAGCCTCGACCTTGTTCTCCTGCACGGGCTGCTTCAATCGCGGCATTTAGCGCCAGTAGGTTAGTTTGCTCTGCAATATCGCCGATCACGTCGAGAACTTTCACGATACTGTTTACATCTTGATCAAGGTCTGCAACTGCTTTACTTGCCGTATTCAACTGAGTCGCCAACCCTTGGATGTTGTCTACAGTGCTATGGATTAATGATTGCGTGTGCTGACTCTGTTTATCTGCTTCATCGGTGTTTTGTGCTGTATCGCTTGCCGAACTTGCTACATGGTTAGCCGAAGAAGCCATTTCTGTCATTGCTGTTGCGATCATTGCCGTCGATTGTTGCTGAGACATGGTTAGATCAGCGATCGAATTAGAGCGAGACTCTACCGCTGATAGCTCTGAACGCAAGGCGTGCATTGATTCGTCCAGGTTAGTTACCATCTTAGCCAGAGATTGACTCATCTCTTGTACAGCACCATAGATGCTGTCTTTTGGTGCGGTATATTCAAAGCTGGTTTGGATATCTCCTTGAGCAACGGCTTGAACCGCTTCACGTACGTCATTTGGCTCACCGCCGAGTAGATTAAGCATCTTACGGATGGAGATAATCAACCCACCTAGTATCGCCCCCGCAATTGCTAGACACAGTGCTAGTTGCCATTGAGCTGTTGACCAGAAGCGAGCATTGACCTCATTAAACCCGATGCCAGTGCCTACCACCCAGTTCCAATGGGGCGTTTTCTCTGCAATGGAGTGTTTTTCTTCGATCGTGCCGTCAGGGAGTTTTTGTGTCCAAGTGTATTCAACGATTTGACCTGTTTTACGACCTAGGACATCTAAGATTAATTGACCAACACTGTTGCCGTCGCCATCGCGGAAATCATGGAAACTGGTGCCATGCAATTGAGGGTCGAGCGGTGCTGCCACAAAAATCATGTTTTCGTCGGCAACATAAACGTATTCGTTGTCTTTGTAGATATTGTTGCGAAGTAGGCGAGTAGCCAATGCTTTGGCTTCATCTTCAGGCATCTTGCCTTCCACTGCCATTTTCTCAACTTCAGTTAGAATGCTGTATGCACTCTTAAATAGCTCAGTCACTCGAGCTTTGTTATCAAGGTTACTTGCGACGCGTAGTGTCCAAAGACCTGTTGCAGTAAGAGCAAGTAACGCAATCAAGATGATTGCAGATAATAAATAGGCTTGAGTTTTTAATTTCATAGTTAGCTCACGAGACGTATTTAATACTATGCAATGCATAGCTTATTAGGGGGCGTAATAATAAATTCATCATATTGAAGATGTATACACGCGCCTATGCATCAATGTTGAAACTATGATTTGGATTAAATTTTTAGCGTGAAATAAGTGTGTTTTATCAAATGAATCTTGAGTTTATAAGGGTTTTTGAAGGGGAGGAGTCTTAAAGTTAAATGGAGATACTGAAAGTAGATAAGTATTTTTATAATGCAGATAAGAAAAAAGCCAAGTCCGAAGACTTGGCTTTCAAAGTTGGCTCCTCCTACTGGACTTGAACCAGTGACCTGCGGATTAACAGTCCGTCGCTCTACCAACTGAGCTAAGGAGGAACTATTCTGTTTTGTGTCT
>NZ_JAKRGG010000072.1:0-5277 GCF_022347645.1 Vibrio sp. MMH1-50 | reverse complement strand
CCGCTTTTCCAACCTATTACCCCGTCACTTTCACTCTTAGGCTACAACCACGTACATTCAGCCTGAGAGATCCGTTGCGGAAATAACGCCCTGTTAAGGGGTGAGCGACGCAATACCGAAGTCGCCGCATGCCACCCTAAACACTAAAACCAACGCATAGTGAAAATGCCACGCGTTGCGAATCCCTCTTGAACAGTTTGTTAAGTTTTTATTCGACCAACCTTGGTATTGATAGACCACCAGGCATAGATACTGAAAAACCACCCAGAATAGAAAGCTCACTCATTAAGCTAAAGCCAGCAATTTGGTAGCTATTTTTGTCATCTTTATCTGCCGATATGAAAAACTGTTTCGTATCAACGATGGTCGATATACACAACTGAAGAAAACCACCAATTGTCCCACTATCCTCTTCCAAAATAGAGTCAAGTGCATATATTGGTGCGTGATGTACAGGGCTTCCAGTAGACATAAGCTTAACTTTTATACTGTCAATTTTTGTAGCAACACGTTTCTTTTGATCACCAAGTACAAGATACTCAGTATCATTTAGTGATTTTTCAGTAATATTAAGTACTGTCGGGTTATCAGGTGAATTTCGTAACACTATGGTTCGATACTCTTTTGTTTTAGGGCAACGACCAAATATTAAAAACTCGCATCCAACACTATTCGGAAAACTGAAACCTAAACTTGATATATATTTCTCTCCAAGCTTTTTGCATAGTTCGGAGATTTCCATAAGTGAAGGTAGTTTTTCTTCATAAGGGTAATCCGGCTGATCGTAGTAATGCAATTCGGATAAATTACCTACAAAAGTACTTAGCATTTCCCTAACATTACTACCGATCAATGTGCTTCCCGCAAAACCGAAACCGAACCTAAATAGACATTTAGGGTTACTTCGGTGAATATCTGAATCTTTATAGGTAAATGCAGATATCGAGGTTACTTTGGGACAATTATCAGTCATAACTGAGCCACCACTCGAGACCCTTGTATCACTAACAGCCCACAAACCGTCCCCCATAACCCAAGAAAGACCTTTCTCTTTCTCTATATTTCTCCAACAAACGATGGATGTCATCTAAACTCCAAAAAAACTTAACGCCCTGTTAAGGGGTGAGCAACGCAATACAACAGCCGCCGCATACCACCTTAAACACTAAAACCAACGCATTGTGAAAATGCCACGCGTTGCGAATCCCTCTTGAACAGTTTGTTAGGTTTATGATTTCACGATGTAGGTGACAGTATTCTTTGAATATAAGCTGCTTTTGCTGCAGGATAATCTTGCCTACTGACGCCACTTGCAACCAAGCCCTGTTTTAGGGAATTGTACTCGATTAGCAACTCTTGGTTTTGAATGTGAGCATCTCTAAATTGAATATGTTTTCTTAACTTTGAGTCGCCCTGCTTATAAGCATGAACATGGATATAATCGAAACGTTCGTTATCGTTGTAATATGTGAAGAAACAACGACCTTCAACTCCTTGCTCTCCTTTGCAAGTAAAGCCTAAAGATTCGAGCACTAGAATGTTTTGCTTAAAAGTTAAAGTGTCATTATATGCGATACCTATATCTATTATCGGTTTTGCAATTGAGCCTGGGATCGCTGTACTACCAATATGATAAATAGTCACACCATTCAAGTTAGGCGCAATCACGCTGACAATTAGATCATAGGCTTCAGACCACTTATGGACGTAATCAGTTAGCTGGACTGTAAAACGCTCTAGCCCTATACCTAACTCTTCAAGTCGCTTTATCAACTGAGTTTTATCCACTTTAACTTCCCATGTTAACTCGTAAACCTAACGCCCTGTTAAGGTGTGAGCAACGCAATACCGATGCCGCCGCATGCCACCTTAATCACTAAAACCAACGCATAGTAAAAATGCCACGCGTTGCGAATCACTCTTAAACAGTTTGTTATAAATCAGTATTCCTCGAAAGCCTGAGAAACTCACGACCAATTTTATCTGAGTACTTTGCCGCTATTTGCAGCATTACAATTGTATCCATCGAGGGCTTACAGGTCAGTAATGTACTCGTTACCCCGAGTAAACTAATGGCTGTAGCATGAGCCGGATCTGTCATACCTGAATTGCTTTGCCCAACTACTAATATGTCTTCGCTACAATCAACAAGCGCTAAGCGGTTTCTCAAACCTTTCGAGCCTGCATGAATATTTTGGCTTGCCCATTTATAATAAGGGCGCATATGTTCAAGCCCCACGTCTTTCTCAATAGCACCGAATCCTACGCGACTATGTCCCGGAAACAAATATGCAGCCCACCCATAATGCCCGGCGTAGCTTCTACCATATTTTATGGTGAGATCATCATAAACCTTTTTCAATTCATTCATTTCTATATCTGTTGGTCCCTTTGCTTGTAACCGGTCTTCGTATTTACGATGCTCTTTCATAGCGTCATAAGCATCCACAACATCATGAAAATAAAAGCGTTCGGCACACTCTTGACCGTGATTAAAAATGAATAAGGCAGTGGCATTCACTTCATGTAACGCTCTCCATCTTGAGTGTGCAGCATCAGGGAACCCATTCTTTAATAAGCATAAAATTTCGTTTGCTATGTGGCAGGCTCTAGCGTGATGACGAACTAATAGGTCAAATATCAAGTCCCCTTGTTCTGCTGCTTCTGGGCGATACTTTGAATTTAGAGTTGCTCCCGCTTCAGTACAGATTACGATATGCGTTTCAAGTAGATCAAAAGCCGATTGCCATTTTTCAACATTCATATCCGCAAACGAGCTAAAATCTGACCTGCGATGTGAAAGCATTTCAGGCATTGAGGAATGCAATGATTTACCGATCATTTCTACAAATTCTGGAGTTAAGTCAGCAACCAGCTTTTTGATATCTAGCTCTCGCGCTTTAGCTGGGTTATCAGCAACCAAATCCTCGAGGATTTTATTGAATTGTTCTTGAATAGTTCTCATAAATATTTCTGATTTATAACGCCCGCTTAAGTGGTGAGCAACGCAATACGATGTTTCCGCACACCACCTAAATCCCTAAAATTAACGCATGGTAAAAATGCCACGCGTTGCGAATCCGTCTTGAAGCGTTTGTTAGCATTTTTTACACCGCTACTTTTTGGTCGTGAATGGAACCATATACTGCCCCATTACTGATGGTAAGTTAGGATCATTTGTGTGAACCATTAGCCCTTTAGTTTTATTCCATTTGAACTTGCTGAAAACACGTTTTTCAGAATCTAAGATCTTTAATGTACCAAAGCTCACTTTCCAAAAAGATTCATTGTCGTTTCGTCCCGCCCCTATATCACCTTTTTCTAAAAAATTGATAGCTTTGTGCATGTCAGACTTTTCTCCACCAAAGTAAAGAACAAGTTCACGACTCATAAGCAACTGCTTAATTTCTCTTGAGCGAAACCAAAGTGATAAAAGCCAACCAGAGGCTGCTATAAAAACTGGGACTGCGATAGTTATAAGTGCTTTAACTATCTCAACCACAAAAAACTGTAAGTTAAATGTTTTCAAAAGTTCTGCCATTTTTCCCTCGAAATGCTAACGCCGCATTAAGTGGTGAGCAACGCAGACCACCACACTTAAAGTATTGTGCCGTAAGCACTGAAACTGAAGCAAACCTAAAATACCAAGCGTTGGGAATCCGTCTTAAATGCTTTGTTATGAGCCTAGTTCAAGTAGATGCCGGACTGCCTTAGTTGCTGCTTCAAGTCTAGAAGTTTGAATTGAGTTAGCAGTAGTTGAGTAACCGCTATCGTACCCGAAAAAATAGATAATGCGGATATTAACCAACTCCAGCTAACACCATCAAAGATATACGGTGCAGCAAAAGCAAAACCATAGCTAAACGCTGCATTTACTGAATGCAAAAACTCATTAGTAGAAACCTTGTAACTCATACTTTCTGTATCGTAGGAAATTCTTACCTGCGAGCCAGCTTTACGGAACTTGCAGTAAACTACGTCATTCTCTCCATCATACTGAATATTATTAAGTTCTAGGATTTCTCTAACTTTATCTAACATCATATCTCTCCTTGATATGGTGGCTCATAACGCCCTGTTAAGGTGTGAGCAACGCAACACCGATGCTTCCGCATACCACCTTAACCACAAAACCTAACGCATAGTAAAAATGCCACGCGTTGCGAATCACTCTTAAACAGTTTGTTATGCCTTTACTACCTTTAGATCTCGGTGTACTTCTTGTGAATCAAACAAGAACTGCGCAAAGTATATTTCTAGATGACGTTGCAGCATTTCGTACGCGAGGTATCCGAATGCCACCAAGCTAACCAATAATAGCGAAACGTAGTCAGTAAGAGACGAATAATCTATAAACTGGGAAAGAATAGCTGGAGACATAGCAACAAAAGCCATTAAGAAATACATGACCATATAAAAATAGGTTAAGAACACTCTTTTTCGTTGAGACTCGTATTTTGGCTTAAATTTTAGCTTGGGATACTTAAGCTCATTAAACGGAATAAAGTACTTTCTACCTTTAACATAACATTTTAAAGACTTAACTGGGTTTTCGAGGCTTATAGCATATTCAATTTCCGCAGAACTTACGTAACTACTACCTGCGATCGTGTAAAAGCCAAGGTCTTTTGCGTAAGGATGTAAAGTGTCGACCTCAGATAGAAAAGCTCTAGCATGTTGATACTCCGCTATCATTGCCGAGCGGCGTGTAAACTTGAATTTTAGTACACCAATCAAAGTTGCAATAATTGCTACCACTGCACTACAAACCTTTAAAATCGTGAGAATATCTTCCATTTTTTCTCCTGAGGCATAACGCCCTGTTAAGGTGTGAGCAACGCAATGCCGAAGTCACCGCATACCACCTTAAACACTAAACGCAACGCATAGTAAAAATGCCACGCGTTGCGAATCACTCTTGAACAGTTTGTTAGCCCACATCTCACAGCTAGTGCTAGAACCAATTGCTAATAAAGTTCTGAACGAACACCGAACCTGATGGAGTGAATGTCCAAACAAATGCTCCAATATTTACGAATATCGTCAGCCACAAAATCGATTTAAATGGCTGTTTTTTCGACTTATGACGAAGTTGACTTTGAGCACATAATGCCCCCATCCAACCACCGAGTAACGATAAAAGATGAAGCGTATTTTCTGGTGTCCGCCATTTGCCGGTTTGAGCGGCATTTTTATCTATTGCGTACATTACGTAGGTTACAATGGACATCAGGATATAAGCTGCAATGAACAGCTTCTCACCACCTAATATGAACA
>NZ_JAKRGG010000071.1:0-5310 GCF_022347645.1 Vibrio sp. MMH1-50 | reverse complement strand
TCGCAACGCGTGGCATTTTTACTATGCGTTGAGCTTAGTGTTTAAGGTGGTATGCGTGAGCTTCGGTATTGCGTTGCTCACACCTTAACAGGGCGTTAGTACGGGTTTGACATCAAAGGTCATAAGTTTTGGTGTTTATCTGTTTTGGCGCTCGTATTTACACCTTTCATTTAGTGCCTTTCACGTTCTTTCCGGTGGCACTATATGCGGAGTGTCCGCTTTGATTTCACCGTTTACGGCTTCTAACTCTTAGCCTATTTCTTTGGCGCTTCTTCATTTTCGTGGTGGCTTTTGAGAGAACCTTGGTTACTTTTGGTGTGGCTGTTGAAGTACGAGGAAAGAATCCTTTTCTAATTTGAAGCTAGTGAAAGTAGGGCAGTTCGGTGCGTTTTTCTTCTAGCCAACTTTCGTCTCTCAATGCGGTAAAGTTTTGTAGCTGCCCGTCTCACTTCAGTGTTCAAAGCCTTTCATATTATGCCACTTTTCAATATCTTGGAGCGCACAAATAGAAGTAGCGCATGTACTAACAAATTGCTTAAGAGTGATTCGTAACGCGTGGCATTTTTACTATGCGGTGGCTTATGGTGATTAAGGCGCTGTGCGGTAGCTTTTTTATTGCGTTACTCACACCTTAGCAAGGCGTTAGCTGTTTTCGTCAAGTTTAGTAATTTAGTTAAAGGATAAATATGTACAACTTAATAATTGGGTATACAGGACCGAGTGAGAGCGAGAATGAAGTTATTGTTTCTGCTTCAAGGTTTCTCGAATACACTGACTCTGAAACGCAAATGCGATACAGAAACTTAAACGCAGATAATGTCCGAGAGCTAAAAGACTTCCCTGCACTATTTATGCAAGAACATTGCCCTGATGGAGCTTTTGTAGCCAACATCACTAATATCACTCGTTCATATAGAGATTATAAAATTACGTTTGAAAGAGATGATAGCTTTGGTGTAATCCCGAAAGAAACAATAGAAGACTTGGCTATTGAGTTAGGCATCGAGGAATTTGAGTTCTATCGAACGCATTGGGCAGTCAAAAGCTCAAACTTGGCAAATATCTTAAGTCCCATCGAAACTCCAGCCCGTCCTACTTCACCAGTTGAATTCGAAGCTGAAAACCTACCGCCAGAGGACGGTTCTAGTTTTAATAAGAACCAAGTATTCATAGTGCATGGGCATGACGAACACGCCAAGAACGATGTTAAAGCATACGTTGAATCTAAAGGTTTAGAGCCAATAATTCTTCATCTACAGGCTAGTGGTGGAAGAACTATCATTGAGAAGATTGACCACTATAGTAATGTTGGATTTGGTATCGTTCTTTATACTGAATGTGACCTAGGAGCTAAAAGGGATACTTTGAGCTTTAAATGGAGAGCTCGTCAAAACGTAGTTTTTGAACATGGCTACCTCATTGCAAAACTATCGAGAGAAAGAGTGGCAGCCTTAGTTAAAGGTTCTGTTGAAACCCCAAATGATATTAGTGGGGTTGTTTACGTTTCTATGGATGCTGCGGGAACGTGGAAAGATGAGTTAGATGCAGAGTTACGTAACGCTGGGTATGAGATTCCAAACAGCTAACAAACTGTTTAAGAGTGATTCGCAACGCGTGGCATTTTCACTATGCGTTGTGTTTAGTGTTTAAGGTGGTATGCGGCGGCTTAGGTATTGCGTTGCTCACACCTTAACAGGGCGTTATGCTTTCTCTCCTTTAAAAACATATTCTTACAAAATACCTACTTTAAATAGTGGCTTTTTCGATCTATGCAACCGATTGATATTTAATTGTGGCATATTTGTTGAGTGGATTGTTTGGATGCGAGAAAATTAAGTAACCATCAAGTTGCGTATTAGCTGATGGTGATACCTCAATTTCAATTCAAATTCGATAAAGGAAGTAACGTGAAAAAAGTATATTCGGTTGAAGGTCGTGTGAAAATCAAGAATGCTCAAGGAACGGGCGACAGAAGTTGTAAATGTGCGTCATGGATAAAGCACTGGGAAAAATACAGTGGTAAATCAGCTAACAAATGTGTTGTTGATGACTGTAATAACTCTGCGAATGTTGGAGCACATATTACTAGACCTAATGCCAAGTCTGAGGACTACAAAACCCACCCATATATTGTACCTTTATGTTCGTCTCATAATGGGAAGCATGGTGAGGAATTCTACTCCGAGACTAATACAACGTTTGTATGGGCAAATGTAAAAGAGACTTGCGGTAAATAGTACTTTTAAAGCATAACAATCTGTTTAAGAGTGATTCGCAACGCTTGGCACTTTCGCTATGCGTTGCGTTTAGCGTTTAAGGTGGTATGCGGGAGCTTCGGTATTGCGTTGCTCACACCTTAACAGGGCGTTATACCACTTCGGAGATAAAATGCGTGAGCAATTAAAAAATCTGACAGAGAATGACTACTGGGTTTATGGTGTAACTGAATCCGACTTCGATCATGCAGTATCAATTGTGCGTGAAATGATAGAAGCGCGAAATCATCAGTATGAATCTGAAGCCGCAAGGGTTCGTAGTGAAAGCTCTGAAACTGCGGATGATATCCTTGATGATGTTGCTTACTATCGTTATACCGATAATCAGTATCTTTGGCAGTTTGCTCTCTGGAGGCTTCAGGGATTAATTGAAGCAGTTATCACTTATCAGCTTGTAGATAAAAATGCCAAGAAGCTGTTCGGGCTTAAGTCAAAACTAGAAGCTTTAGTTAACAGTGGTCATCAAATCGAACAACATGAGATCGACGAGTTGCTACTTTGGGCAAACCTAAGGAACGCAATTTCTCATGCTCCCCCGGAACAGTTTCGACCTATTCCATTATGTGAAGACGATATTGTTGAATACCAGATGTTTGTAAAAAGGCTGTTTGTGAGATGGCATTCAGTGAAAAACGTTGAGACAGTGGTATAACAAACTGTTTAAGAGTGATTCGCAACGCGTGGCATTTTTACTATGCGTTGAGTTTAGTGTTTAAGGTGGTATGCGGGAGCTTCGGCATTGCGTTTGCTCACACCTTAACAGGGCGTTATAACGTAAAGGAAAAATATGTATTACTTGTTCGATTGGAAAGTTAAGCTAGGTATCGTTTTAAGTTGTATCTTGTTTCTTGCCTGTTGCATCAGTTTCGTTATTGCATGGAACTCTCCTCAGCCAGTTGACGCAATGAGCGCGGTGACCAAGTTTTTCAACTACCGTTGGTTTGCCGCGTTCCTCTTTGGCTTTGTATCTATGATTTCAGCAACTTACAGTGCCTATCAAAAACGACTGCACTCAATTTAATGTTAATGGTTTTTGAGTTCACAGAGCGTGTTGAGCTACGTTATAACAAAGCATTTAAGAGGGATTCTCAACGCTTGGCATTTTTGTTTCTACTTCAAATTTAGTGTTTACGGTACAATGTTTTAGGTTGGGTGGAGGCGTTGTTCACCCCTTAATGCGGCGTTATACGCAATGTCGATTTCGAAGTATTGGAGCCTTTAATGGTTGAAGAATCATTTGTTGAAAAACATCGAGCTATTAATGCTCTACTTGATATTGGTGAATTTTCTGAAGCTTTTACTAAAGCTAAAGAGTTATTAAAAACTATCGAAGCTTTAGGTGATGGTAGTGAAGAGTATTACTTAATGCTGTTTAATATCGCAGGTTCATTTATAGATATTGGTTCAATGAAGTCTGACATAGAGATAGTTTCCATTGGCTACAACTTAATGAATGATAACCAAGCCGAAATGCTTGCTCTAATCCCAGATAGTGATTTTTACTATAACTTGGCTAACGCTAGATCAAGTATGATTTCTGAGCCAAATCCGTTCAATCATACTTTTGAAACTATTGAAGAACTCGTTCAGCTAAAACAATTGTACTGGAAAGCCTTAAAAGAAATAACTAAAAATCAGAAAGATACCCCGTATGAACTGATTGTGAATTTAGCTAATTCATTGAAGCAACAGTTCCGCCTCGTGGAGGCTCTCAGCTTGTATGACAGAGCGTTAAGTCTGAATCCATTCTGCACTCAAGCATTAGTAAATCGTAGTGATACATTATTGATGCTCAATACAATTACATCGACTCATTCATTGCAAATGCTTGATCAGGTTGTGTCAGGATATACGGAAGCAAGTAAAGCAAAAGATATTCCCGATAGTTGGGCAAAATACTATTTAAATTTATCTGAATTTCATCAACAGAAAATTGATGATTTTTGTAAAAAAGAGAATATATCTAGAAGTAAAGACGATAATCACGAAACGGAAGCTGAATTTAATGCGCTCAGTGATTACAGAAAGTTTTGCCTTACAAACCAATTGTCTCTTTCAGAGCATGGTTTGTATTGTCATTGTGCCGGTAGTGCAAGGGATAACTTAACAATACCGCATATCGGTGGAGTAGTCGGGGACTTCATAGTCCCAATGGAAATGGTTTTAAATCGGTTGAAGTCAGAGTTTTCTTTTGCAAGAAAACTCTATTATGACTATGTGACCCAAGCACAAGATGATGATTTACTCCACGAATCTTGTTTTTCTGAATTATTTAATGATGAGCTTCTAGGCGTGGACGTAGAAAAGCTTAGGACCTCATTTAGACTATGTTTTGGCATACTAGACAAAATCGGAGTTGCTGTATGCGAATTATATGATCTGTATCCACCAAATGGGAATGTGTCATTCCAAAGCTTTTGGCAGCTTGATCGTAATAAAAGACGAGAGTTATTTGAAGCAGTAAAATCTCCAGGGTTACTCGCGTTATATAGTATTGCTAGTGATCTTAACGATCGTAAAGATGGTGAATGGGCGATTTTCAAAACATGGCGAAATGATTTAGAGCACAAATTTGTTGTAGTTCACAAAAGTGATAAGCCGAATGACCTATATAATTCCTATCGATTTGTTGACGAAATAGCTTTTATTAAAGAATCAGATTTTGTTAACTTCCTTGAACACATGCTCCAAATTACTAGGTCTGCGATATTTTCCTTCACCTTAATGGTCCGACATGAGGGTACAAAAGACATAAATGACAATACTATAGTATTGCCTCAGAGTATGCTTCGAAAAGACTTCCGAGAATGGTAAATTGCGTATAACAAACTGTTTAAGAGTGATTCGCAACGCGTGGCATTTTCATCATGCGTTGGTTTAAGTGATTAAGGTGGTATGCGGCGGCATTGGTATTGCGTTGCTCACACCTTAACAGGGCGTTATGTGCTTAGAGGAAAATCGGTAGTGATAAGAGAAATGCATATCTCAGATTACTCGCAAGTAATCGGCTTGTGGTCAACAACAGAAGCGATGT
>NZ_JAKRGG010000070.1:0-5981 GCF_022347645.1 Vibrio sp. MMH1-50 | reverse complement strand
CATATAACCTAGCCAATCAAAATGTCCAACACCCCACTGCTTATCTCTGAGTGGTTTCACATACAGTTCATCAAGATGCTCTACAGCAACTCCAAAGTTAGTGTGCTCGTGAAGCCTTAACCAAGACTGCATGCACTGAACTTGGTAAAAGCCGTTTGTAGAGTAGAAATCATGTAACTCAGATATAAGGATTATGAAATCCACATCTTTAGTTTCAGCAAATGCCGATAATTCTGACAACATAAAAGATCCAATGCCTTGCCCTCGATAACGTTCGTCAACACAAAAGTCGATTACGCCCAGAACCTTATGTATTTCCCCGCCGACACTAACAACGCGATAATCCAGTCCAAGATAGCCAACCAGCTGTTCACCTTGAAAATGAAGAGCACGCATATGAGGCAACTGCTTAAAGTAAGAACGACTTACTTGGCTATCTGGAAAAGCTTGATTTCTTAGTGCTTCGATTGCCTTATGATGCAATTCTGAAACATCTATTTCTTGTACGATTTCCATATCGTTTCCTCGAAAAGGGCTAACGCCGCATTAAGGTGTGAACAACGCGACCACGAAACTCAACCATACCACCGTAAACACTGAGCTCAGCGATAGAATGAAAAATGCCAAGCGTTGAGAATCACTCTTAAATGCTTTGTTATAAGCCATTATTAAGAGGTGCGTCTTACTCAATTAAGTGCGTATATGATACACTAGGGACATGAGCATAAACATAAACATAGGTTTGAAATGAAAATTAAGTCATTAACCGTAAAAAAATTATTTGGTATATTTGACCACGAAATTATATTCAAAGATAACATTACAATACTAATAGGTGAAAACGGATTAGGAAAGACTGTAATATTAGAAATGCTTAATAATATATTTAAGCGCAGATTTCACGAGGTTGCTTCTGTATCATTTGACAAATTTAATATTACCTTTGAAAACAACACCTCATGGTCATTCCGAGTACAAAAAAATCAACTTCAAGTTAGAGATTTAACAAAGTCCTCTAATCCATGGAAAAACCTTACCTCAACACACAGTAAGTTCCACGCTTATAAGAATAAAGTAAAGAATTTAGACCATTACTATCCTAAAGGTTTTGAAAAACACTTTAGAAGAGTTAATATTCAAACTGAAGATTTTTATGAAGATATCTTTTTCCATGAAGTATGGGAAAGAGAAATGAAAAAATCGAAATCCAACCCTATATGGTTTGATAATATAATTGACAAAATTGAAATCAACTTGATTGAAACACAAAGAATCTTAACAAGTTACGATGATAATGAAAAATATCGTTCAACAATATCTGACTGTGCTGAAAACCTTAAAGACAGATTAAAAATATACGCTTCAGAATCACAAAAAATAACAGCAGAACTCGATAGCTCATTTCCAAATAGAATAATAACCACGATAGATTCCAATGTTCCTTTAAGCTATGAAGAAATTAACAAAGAATTATATGAGATTAATGAGAAAAGGAAAGAATTAACCAATTTAGGATTATTAACAAAATTAAACATAGAAGAAATTATAAACTTAAAACGAAATGATGATTCTATTCTTAGATTTATTAACCTTTACATACAAGATAGTAAGAAAAAATTAGCACCTTACTCGGAAATATTTGACAAGTTATCCCTATTCATTAATATCGCAAACTCAAGACTAAAACACAAGAAAATATTATCTTGTTTAGATAATGGATTTAAAATACAGTCAACCGTCCTATTTGATGAAGAGGGAAACCCTATCGAATTCCCTTTTAACAAGTTATCGTCTGGTGAGCAGCATGAAATAATATTATTCTATAAATTAATATTCTTATACAAAGATCAATCTTTAGTACTTTTAGATGAGCCTGAACTATCACTACATATATCTTGGCAGAACAACTTCATTAATGACATTAAAAATATCATTAATGAAAATGGACTAACTGTATTAATAGCAACTCATTCTCCAGATATAATCGGAGAGCATTGGTCATTAACACAAGAATTAATCGGAGTTGAAGTTTAATGTCAACTCTGGCTAATAATATTACACCTGACCGTATTGTTAATGCAATAATGATGGATAGGAAATTTAATGGATATAACTTATTAGTTGAAGGAGCAAAAGATCAAAAACTATATGGTAAGTTCATATCGAAAGATGCAACCAGAATAATCTCTACAGATGGTAAATACAAAATGCGCTCTGCTTGGGAAAAGCTTGACGAGAGAGGCATCACTAATAAATTCGCCATACGAGATGCTGATTTCATTCGAGTTAGAGATAAATATATTAGTGATTATGATAAAGATATTTTCTTAACTGATAGACATGACTCTGAATGCATGATTATTGATAGTCCTTGTTTCGACATTTTCCTTGAAACCATACTTACCGAAGAACAGCATGGAAAAGTTAAACAAGCATATCCTGATTTGAAAAGCATACTAGAAGAACAAATATACAACCTTGGGTGTTTAAAGCTAGCAAATAAAATTGATTCACTAGGTTTGGTTTTCAAGCCAAAACAATCAAGCGGTAAAAACATAGATTTCACTAAATTCATAGACACAAAGTCTATGTTGTTTAAATCAAACAAGGATTTAATCAACGCCGTTATAAACTATTCAATCAATAAAGTAGAAAAGGGAACAATAAAGTCACTTGATGATATCGAGACGTCATTGAATAAAGTTATTGATTTAGAACTTCCCTTATCTGAGATTGTTCATGGGCATGACTTCGCCGAATTAATTTATATTTTACTTAGGAAGAAGTTTAAATTTAATTTAAACTTAATAAACAATTCTGATAATGTAGAAACACTTCTTACTATGTCTTATGACACGAAATTTTTTGAACAAACAAATTTATACTTAGAACTGAAGAGATTTTCTGACGAGCGCTCGATACAAATATTTTCATTCTAAGCACCTTTCTAAGCCTCTGCTAAAAATAGGCGGAGGCTTATAACGCCGCATTAAGGTGTGAGCGACGCTTGGCTATACTTGAGCGAAGCGAAACTGCCAAGCGTTGGGAATCACTCTTAAATGCTTTGTTAAATGGCACATATACGGCTATTCAACTTTTGTAAATTCAACTATCCCGGCTGTATTTTTGCCATTTTGCCAGCAACGATTTGTCCAAAATACGCCTTTCATTTTCATAGTTGGGACATCGGTAACATGCAGCCTAGCCGCACCTTCGTAAAAAATTGTATCGGTTTCAGAAGGAGTATCATTTACCCCTTTAAACATGTATTCGAGCTCAAAACCGTCATCTTCAGTTCTAATTACTTTACAGTAGTTAGCGTAACTTCTACCTATTGTTGTTTGACCTTTCATTTTTATCGAAAAGAAATCTGCTTCAATTGTAACTGGAAACTCAACAACTGTTCCTCCATTAAAATTAGATTGAATCCTTCCAGTCCATTTGCCGTTAAAGTCAGGACAAAAATTATTCTTAAAGTAGTCGATATATACATACTTCCACAGGTATTTACCAACAATCCATGACAATATGGTTATTGCTGTAATTGTATAAGATATTGACCTTAGCATTGGCTGCTCAAGATATTGGTTAAAAGCCAAATACAAGATGATAGCAATTGCTGTAGGCAATCCATACTTTAACTTTGATGGTAATAAGTCCCACATAATTAGCGTCTCCCACCCTTAAATACTCTTTTTCTTCTCAATGTTGTGGCAGGCTTAACTTCTACATTAATGGTTTGAATGCCAATTACCGAACCATTATAAGTAATCATACATTCCATCGTATGAGCACCTGTGTACGTAGTATCTCTCTTATGACTCTCGTTTGTTCGACCTGACACTTTATGACCGATATCATTAGCGTCAGTTGCCTGCTTACCAACGTTCCTAACAGTCCAGTGCGCATCGGCAAATGAATTAAAATCACTATGGTTACAAATCGTGAATGTCAGCGAATCACCTTTTTTCACAGTTACGCTATTAGTAACTATAGTTTCTACGTGTTTTCCATTTTTATCATATCGGCAGATAGAAATTTCAGGAACTGTTGTAACTGCAGGAAGATTTATACTACCAGAAGATGGATCAAGCTCGACTTGAGGGAAATAATGTTGAAATAGATTGGAAAATTCGACAGATCGTTCCAATTCAGTTGAATCGGAGCAATTTAAACAAACCTTCTTTAAATGGTCTAATTTTTGATGCGCAAACGCTTCAGCATCTTCTGGCATTGTTAAAATATTATTTCCATTAAGTGGATTACTAACGATGAAAGTAGACTCCAACTCTTCACATATACTTAAAACTGTATGTATAAAGCTGTCATCTTCATTCTCATACTTTTGCATATGTTGAGCTACAAGCACATTTATAGCCAACGATGGAATTTTTTTGAACTCTGTACCTTGCCATTTAACATTTACCCACGCTTTGAAATAACGTACCAATCGCTTCATCAACGCTCGGTCACCACTATTTGTATAGTAATTCGTAAGCCATTCTTGAATTGCTCTAGGATCGCTATCAATCCACCCTTTATCTGTAGCAAGCTTTGTTTCAAGATCAGATTTATAATAAATAGGTGTATCGAGAGTTAAAAATGACGAAAATGTAAGACCTTCACACGCATTCTTTGATTTTTGTAGTTTAGCCTCGTCATTTATCTGACAATAAGATTCTAATGCATCCTTTAATGTAGCCTTAACATCTTGAGCATCAATCTCCTCCTCCTCCGCGTCAAATAGTAGGTAAACTCCAATATCAATATCATAAGAGGAATACTTATCTACAGGCTTAATTAACGTGCTACTTTTATAAGAGCCTTGCAACCAAAACTCTACTTTGCATTCAAATGCAGCACTGAGCTCTGCTTTCAAAAATTCAATTACTTCATCTTTCTTATTTATGCCTTTCGACAATACGATATCTGAAAGTTTAGTTCGTTGATGAAGGGTTTCTATACTTTCATCTATACTGTAAAACAACTGACTACAATTCATCACTAATTATCCTTTATGAGACTAACAGCCTACGTACTTTTCGACTGTGCCAATTTAACGCCCTGTTAAGGTGTGAGCAACGCAATACCTAAGCCGCCGCATACCACCTTAATCACTAAAATCAACGCATACTGAAAATGCCACGCGTTGCGAATCACTCTTGAACAGTTTGTTAGCCCTGTGGTTGACTAGTACATATAACCTAGCCAATCAAAATGTCCAGCACCCCACAGTTTACCTCTGAGTGGTTTCACATACAGCTCATCAATATGCTCTACAGCAACACCATAGTTACTGTGCTCATGGAGCCTTAACCATGACTGCATGCACTGTACTTTGTAGAAACCATTTGAAGCGTAGAAATCGTGCAATTCTGATATAAGGATTATGAAATCTACATCTTTAGTTTCAGCAAATGCCGATAATTCTGACAACATTAAAGAGCCAATACCTTGACCTCGATAACGCTCATCAACACAAAAGTCGATTACACCCAGAACCTTATGTATTTCTTCACCGACGCTAACGACTCGATAGTCTAGTCCAAGATAACCAACCAACTGCTCACCTTGAAAATGAAGAGCACGCATATGAGGTAACTGCTTAAAGTAAGAACGACTGACTTGGCTGTCTGGAAATGCTTGGTTTCTTAATGCTTCGATTGCCTTATGATGCAATTCTGAAACATCTATTTCTTGTACGATTTCCATATCACTTCCTCGAAAAGGGCTAACGCCCTGTTAAGGTGTGAGCAACGCAATACCAAAGCTCCCGCATACCACCTTAAACACTAAACGCAACGCATAGTGAAAATGCCACGCGTTGCGAATCACTCTTAAACAGTTTGTTATGTGCGTACTAAACCTTGTCACTGTTAGAAGAATTGAAAGAAAACATACGAACTTCGTCGCGAGGAAACCAACCTAATTTTTCGTAGAAAGACTGCGCATTAATGTTTTCATTTGCGACGAATAGATGC
>NZ_JAKRGG010000069.1:0-6375 GCF_022347645.1 Vibrio sp. MMH1-50 | reverse complement strand
TACAGATAGCTGCAGTTAGAGTAGTTTTACCGTGGTCAACGTGGCCGATAGTACCAACGTTTACGTGCGGTTTTACACGTTCAAATTTTTCTTTAGACATGAGTAGTCCCTCTAGGTACGGATTTAGGTGGCCCGAATTGACCACGCAACCAAAAAAGATAATTGGTAAATCTTATATCAAAAGGAGATAACTTTGAGAGCTGGTGCTGATAGGCAGACTCGAACTGCCGACCTCATCCTTACCAAGGATGCGCTCTACCACCTGAGCTATATCAGCACTCAAATTAGAGTGGAGCGGGCAGCGGGAATCGAACCCGCATCATCAGCTTGGAAGGCTGAGGTAATAGCCATTATACGATGCCCGCAACACGTAACTCTGAGAGCTATTTCCTAAAGAATATGGTGGAGGGGGACGGATTCGAACCATCGAAGGCAGTGCCGGCAGATTTACAGTCTGCTCCCTTTGGCCACTCGGGAACCCCTCCAAATTTTTAAGCCATTCTTACTACAATTGTTTCCACTAGAAACAGGAAAGAATGGTGCCGACTACCGGAATCGAACTGGTGACCTACTGATTACAAGTCAGTTGCTCTACCTACTGAGCTAAGTCGGCATAAGTGGTGCGCATTCTATTGAATGATTTTCTAGGTTGCAATAGCTATTTCAAAAAAAATCGTAAAATTCGACTTTTTAGAATCGATTGCTGCAAAATCATACAAACCTCGCTTTTTAAAGCAAACTTTCGAGCTTTGTCGTTTGCTTTGCACGGAGCTTGTTGTATGTTCTTGCTCTCAATGAAACCAAGGATAAAAGAGACCCATGAGTCCATTTTTGTCATTTGACCGTGCCGAATGGGCAGAATTGCGCAATTCTGTTCCGATGACACTCTCTGAAGACGATCTGAAAGCGCTTCAAGGCATTAATGAAAACCTCACTATGGAGGAAGCGGTAGAGATCTACCTTCCTTTGTCTCGTCTTTTAAATCTGTACGTTCAGGCTCGCCAAAGTCGTAACTCTGTACTTCAGCAGTTCCTCAACACGGAAGAACATGCTCCACCCTTTGTTATCGGCATTGCCGGCAGTGTGGCGGTAGGAAAGAGTACTACCGCACGACTTCTAAAAGCATTGCTCTCTCGTTGGGAGAACCATCCGAAAGTCGCCCTTGTGACAACAGATGGTTTCTTATATCCAAAGAAAGTGCTGGAAGAGAGAGGCATCATGCATCGTAAAGGCTTTCCGGAATCTTACGATATTAAACGCTTGGTAGAATTCGTTTCAGATGTAAAAGCAGGTCAACCAAACTTAGAAGTCCCAGTTTATTCACACATTACGTACGACATTACTGAAGAACGAAAGAAAGTAGATCGTCCAGATGTACTGATTATCGAAGGGTTAAACGTTCTGCAAAGTGGTATGGACTATCCGCATGCTCCACATCGCGTGTTTGTCTCTGACTTCCTAGACTTCTCTATTTATGTTGATGCAGAAACTGAGACCATTGAGCAATGGTATGTAGAACGATTTTTGAAATTCCGCCAAGGTGCATTTACTCAGCCAGGCTCTTATTTTAGTCATTACACGCAATTGTCTGTCGAAGAGGCGAAAAACAAAGCTAAAGAAATTTGGCAGAGCATTAACGGGCTCAATCTAGAACATAACATTCTGCCAACTCGCGAGAGAGCCCATCTAATTCTGCACAAAGGTCCTAGTCATCTCGTCGACAAGGTGTCGTTGAGAAAGTAACCTCTATTAGGCACTAGACTAGAGGTTAATCACCTTTCCTTAGGGAGATCTCACCACCAACGTAGGTCTCCAATCCATTAGTGGTTTCTAATACTACACCACCTTGCTGATCGATGCCCTTTACTACCCCATGGATTTCTCTAGGTCCCATCAATAGCTTTACAGGGCGTCCAATAAAGTTGTCTAAACGATTCCAACGCTCTACAAACCCACCGAGCCCTGTCATTTCATATTCTTCTAGTGCTTTCTTCCAGTGTTCAATCAGGTTAATCGCTAACTGGTTACGATCGATATCTAGGCTATCGCTCACTTGGTTTAAGGTTGTCCACGGTTGATCGATTTCAGGTTGCAAGTCTGGCATACCGATATTAAGCCCCATGCCAATAACTAGATGCGCTGCCCCACCGGCTTGCCCTGACATTTCAACTAAAATGCCTGCAAGCTTTTTATCTTCGTAGTAAACATCGTTCGGCCATTTGAGTTTCACGCCTTGGATACCCATCTCTTCAATAGCTTCCACTGCTGCGATACCAACAACTAAGCTCAACCCCATAGCCGCTGCCATACCAGCATCCAAACGCCAGTACATCGACAAATACAAGTTAGTCCCAAAAGGCGATATCCATTGGCGTCCACGTCGTCCTCTTCCTTTTGCTTGATATTCAGCCAAACATACGCGCCCCTTATCGGAGTCATCGACTTTCTCGAGCAGATATTGGTTGGTTGAATCTATAACCGAGATGAGTTCAAGTTGAGTATCAACATGAGCTTGAAGCCTTTGCTCATCAAGCAGTTGTAAAGGCTGAGCTAGCTGGTAGCCACGTCCTTGAATCCGGTAAATGTCTACGCCCCAATCATTAAGACCTTTGATGTGCTTTGCAATAGCAGCGCGTGATATACCCAATTCTTGCCCTAAGGCTTCCCCAGAATGAAAATCACCGTCACTTAGCGCTTTGAGAATATGCAGTTTTGCAGAGTGTTCCTTTCTCATCGCGTAGCCTCAATCTCAGTTAGGTTAGTCTCGCCCTTGTTATTCATAAAACGAACTTCATGTTCTAGTTCAATTTGGTATTTATCCCAAACGGTCCTTTTTACCAAAGACGCAAGCTCGACAACGTCATTGGCACTACAATTATCAACATTAGTTAGAACCAAAGCTTGGAGTGGATTTACTTGAGCACCGTTCACTGATGCCCCCTTCAAACCACATTGGTCGATTAACCAACCCGCAGCGACTTTCATTCCTCCTTTCGCAGGGTAAGCCACCATATTGCTGTGCTTTTTGATAAGTTGATCGTAATGATCTTGGCTGATCACTGGATTTTTAAAAAAGCTTCCTGCGTTACCAACTTTTGCAGGGTCTGGCAATTTTTCCATTCGCACTTGGCATACACGCTCAAAAATGGTTAGGGGACTAAGCTCTTCTTCAGGAATACTTTGCAAAGGACCATATTGATTGATCGCCTTCCATTGCTTTGGCAGTTTGAGACCGACCGCAGTAATAAAGCATTTTTCATATAATGCATGCTTGAAGATCGAATCACGATAGCCAAATTGGCACTCTTCTGCTGTCATGCGTTTGGTCGTGAAGTTCTCCAAATCGAGGATATCTACGTATTCACACACATTTTGCAGTTCCAATCCATAGGCTCCGATATTTTGAATAGGTGCCGAGCCTGCACAGCCAGGGATGAGTGCGAGGTTCTCAATACCTCCCATGCCTTGTTCTACACACCATTGAACAAGCGCCGGCCAATCCTCACCGCCTTCAATGTGCAATAGATAATGAGCACCTTCTTCAGTAACAGTTTTACCCATTAATCGGTTAATGATGACCATACCTTCATAGTGTTGAGTAAACAGCATGTTACTGCCCTTACCTAAAAATAGCTTCGGTAACTCTAGGTAAGCTTCATCTTTAAATAGCTGAATAACATCATCGATAGTTTCAACGATCGCTAAATAAGCACAGGTTTGTTCGATACCAAATGTGTGGAAAGCCTTGAGGCTCGCATGTTTCTTAATTTCCATAGTGGATTTGCAACGCCAGATGAGATTCTCTTAAACTGTAGCCATTCTACCTTAGTTATGTTTTAGCCGCAGTGACAATACCTAGCTCATTAATCATAGAAGTGTTAAATCCGATCAAACTACCTCTGATCAAGAGATTATACAAAGCACATTACCCTGCCGGAAAAGCCAAGCGTGATGAGCTGATCATCACCGCAAGTTTAGAAGGAAAAATCGTTGCTCTCCTTAGAATGAAAGCGGTCGAAAAGTCTCGCTTGCTGACTGGTATGCTTGTTGTTCCGGAATGTAGGGGAACAGGGGTCGGTCAAGCATTACTTACTCATTGCGAAAACACTGTTTTCAACAATGGAGATTATTGCTTTGCTTTTAATCATTTAGAGGCTTATTACTCTCAACATGGATTCAAAACCATTGATAGCTCTGAGCTTCCAAACTCATTGAAAATGGCTTATTTACGGTACGTGGACAGTGGCAAAGATCTCATTCCAATGCAATTCATTACTTCTAGTGCTTCAAACAGTGCGCTTTTGTAGCCAGAGAAATCATATCTTTGGTAAAATATCAGGTTCGCAATATTGCACTTAATTAAGGTACTCACACCGGTATGATAGTAAGTAGGAACCCATTCGAACAGTTGCCAAGTCTCGCAGTTAAGCCTGAAGACTTCGAAGTTCTGCACGCAGCAGATGCTTTCAGAGCTCGTCTTCTTGATGCGATCAGCAAAGCAACGTCACGAATTTACCTAGTCGCTCTATATCTGGAAGATGATGAAGCTGGACGTGAAATTTTCACAGCGCTTTATGAAGCGAAACAGCGCAATCCTGGATTGGACATCAATATCTGTGTAGATTGGCACCGAGCGCAACGTGGTCTCATTGGTGCAGAATCATCTGAAGGCAACGCAGCACTTTACAAGGCATTCGCAAAAAAATACCAGCACTCAATTCCTGTATACGGTATTCCTGTACGAGGCAGAGAAGTCTTTGGTGTACTTCATCTTAAAGGCTTCATCGTAGATGACACCGTCATTTACAGCGGAGCAAGTCTTAACAACGTATACCTACAATACAATGGTCGTTACCGCTTCGATCGCTACCATGTCATTCAACACAAAGCATTAGCAGACTCGATGGTAGGATTCATTCAGGATGAAATAATCGCCCACCCTGCAGTTAATGATCTTGCAGATAAAGATAAACCTGAGACAAAAGAGATCAAAGCGGACATTCGCCAACTTCGCTCTTCTTTAGCTCGTGCTGTTTACGAATTTAAACCCGAAGTAGCCAGCGAAGACGAAGTGAAAGTTACACCGCTGGTAGGTTTAGGGAAGCGCCGTAATTTACTCAACCAGAAAATCGTTAAGCTGCTTGCAGCTGCTCAGAACGAAATCTTTATCTGTACACCTTACTTTAACTTCCCGAAAGCGATTAATCGTGAAGTAAAACGTGCAATGAAACGTGGTGTAAAAGTAACAATCGTGGTTGGTGACAAGACTGCAAACGACTTTTACATCTCTCCTGAAGAAGAGTTCAAAACTATTGGTGGTTTACCATATCTGTACGAACTCAACTTACGTCGTTTCGCTAAAGCGAATGAAGCAAGCATTGCTGCTCGCAAATTATCTATTCACCTTTGGAAACATGATAACAATAGCTTCCACCTCAAAGGTATCTGGGTTGATAAGCGCTACATGCTTATGACAGGCAACAACCTAAACCCTAGAGCATGGTCACTAGATCTTGAAAATGGTCTTTTAGTACAAGACAACTTCGCGAAGATGACAGACAAATTTGAACAAGAGGTGGCAAACATTCTAGAGCACACTCAGCTTATTTGTACTTACAAGCAATTAGAGAAAGTGGAAGACTATCCAGTCAGTGTTCAGAAGCTGGTCCGTAAGATCACACGTATCAAAGCTGATGGTGTACTAAAACGCATTCTTTAAAATGCTTCGATAGTAAACTTACAGAGCCCAGTATGAAAATACTGGGCTTTTTTATTATGTACAGCTAGCGACATAGATTACAACATTGTTGCTTTCTTTAAGTATTTAAACTGACAGTTCGATATACAATGGGATGAGACGACTTTGTATTCTAAGAAATTCAACAAGATAACAGGTCCAGATTGTAACGAAAAGGCTCCAGCATTTCTGCTGGAGCTTTAAATATGACAGAGGTAGATTGGATCAATACTCCGAGATTCGATAGGACTTACTGCCAAGCGAGCTGGAGATCTAATCTCAACACGCACGATTCTGGCGTTAGGAGAATCAGATACTCTTCCAACTAGACTGGTACTCTTTTCTTCATATACGAAAGAGGCTCTAGCATTTCAGCCAGAGTCTTAAATATGGCAGGGGTAGATTGGACCGGCACTCCGGAGATTCGATATGGCTTGCTGCCAAGCGGACTGGCGGCTCAGTTCCCAACACGCACTATTTGGGCATTAGGGGAATCCCCTGCTCTTCCAACTAGACTGGTACTCGTTCCTCCATATACGAAAAAGGCTCTAGCATTTCTGCTAGAGCCTTAAATATGGCAGGGGTGGAGAGATTCGAACTCCCAACACGCGGATTTGGAATCCGCTGCTCTGCCAATT
>NZ_JAKRGG010000068.1:0-7333 GCF_022347645.1 Vibrio sp. MMH1-50 | reverse complement strand
GCGTTATATTTTACTGGAGTTCATCATGCTAAACAGAATCGAAGAATGGATTGATTTAACGAACGAAAGGTTTTCTAACCAACGAAAAAGTTGTGCGTTGTTTGCACGTCAGTTCGCCGGTTTCTACTCCGAAGAATTTCTAGCTGGCTCATATTTTGTGGTCGTTGATAGTATCCCAAAGCCAGATTTCCCAGAATTACGCCAAGCGGGTTTAGGTGACTTTCTTGATATGGAAATTCAAGGTATTACATACAAGAACACTTATTATATTCTACCGACTGTCGCTCAGGACCTACGACTTCATTTTCACGAGTTGGTGCATGTCGCTCAATGGAAAACTCTTGGCGCTACCGGCTTTTTGCAACGCTACATAGCCGAGGTTCAATCGCAACGCGTGGCATTTTTACTATGCGTTGATTTTAGTGATTAAGGTGGTTTGCAGCGGCTTCTGCATTGCGTTGCTCACACCTTAACAGGGCGTTAGTCGCCAGAAAAAGCTAGCAATCAAAATCATGTTTCTAAGCTTAAAATTTTGCTGATGATTGTTTGCTATACAGGCTCTTCATCGATACTCAAAAATCAGTTTCAGCTGTTTTAAGTCCAAAGTTTTGCAAGTGTCCAAGCGATTTTTTTGTTCTTTGGTGCTGGCAGAACAGGACAATCGAGCGTCTGTTCTTGGTTGCGACTCCGCTCGGTGAGTTTGCTGGTTCAAAAGCTGATTTATTCGCAGAAAGCACGTTTTCTCTGGTGTGGTAAGTTCCACGTGGTTTCAGTAACTTTGTTGAAAGTCCGCATTGTGAGATTGGTTTTCCAAAAGCGCTTGTTGGTGTTGCCAGTCCGTTTTCTGCGGCGTTGGTTGTTCCAAGTGGTTTCATTAAACAGCCGCTTTGAGACTACGCCTGACTTAAGTGCATCAAAGCACATAAAGTTTGTTGTTCGCAAAGTTTAGTTTGGCTTAAAATTGGCGCTCGGTGCCTCGCGACTAACAAACTGCTCAAGAGGGATTCGCAACGCGTGGCATTTTTACTATGCGTTGGTTTGAGTGATTAAGGTGGTATGCGGCGGCTTCGGTATTGCGTTGCTCACCCCTTAGCAGGGCGTTATAGCGCTCGATAAAATTGAATATGGATGGTCATGGATAATATCGAAAAAGAGCTCTATCAAGCAGCAACAGAACTAGTAAATGTGCGATATCCTTCTGGTTGGGGTGGAGCTGCGGCTGTTAGAACAGAGTCAGGAAAAATATTAACAAGCATTGCTCCTGATACTAAAAACGATGCTCTTTCACTATGCATGGAGGTGGGAGCGTATTTAGAGGCTCACAAACTCAATGAGCGAGTGACCCACTCATTATGCCTGTGTCGTGATAGCGAGAACGATGAATTTCTAATTTTGTCACCATGCGGAGTTTGCCAAGAGCGCCTTGTCCATTGGGGTGGGGATGTCAAAGCAGCAATTACGACTCCAGAGAATGCATTGGTTTTCAAGACTATACGAGAATTAATGCCTCATCATTGGTCACTTGTAAACGGCAAAGCGCTATAACAAACTGTTTAAGAGTGATTCGCAACGCGTGGCATTTTTACTATGCGGTGGTTTTAGTGGTTAAGGTGGTATGCGGAAGCTTCGGTATTGCGTTGCTCACACCTTAACAGGGCGTTATGTGCTTTGGTGGAAATGAATATGGAAATCACAATCAGACGTATCGAAACAGAAAGTGTTGAGGATAAAGTTATATACGAGACTTTGTTCAGAGAGTACCTATCGGGCTTCTCGGTTGAACTAGATCCCTCTGTTATTGCTCAGCTGTTTGCGCTGCCTTATTTCCACGGATTTATCAGTTTTGTCGACAATAAGCCTGCCGGTTTTGCGGTTTGCTTTGAATCGTTCTCAACTTATCGTGCGCAAAGAGTGATGAATGTCCATGATTTTATGGTGTCGGACAGCTTTCGTGGTAAAGGTGTGGGTAAAGCGCAACTGAATGGTATCGAACAGTATTGTCGTGATAATGATTACCTCAAAATCACACTAGAGGTCGGTGATGATAATGTTGCAGCTAAAAAGCTCTACAGCTCATTGGACTACGAAGATTACAGAGTAGTTTTGACAGGGCAGCAACATTGGCAAAAGTACCTCAATTAGCACGCACATAACAAACTGTTCAAGAGGGATTCGCAACGCGTGGCATTTTTACTATGCGTTGGTTTAAGTGTTTAGGGTGGTATGCGGTGGCTTCAGTATTGCGTTACTCACCCCTTAACAGAGCGTTAGGCAAAGGGCAGAAAAGTTATTTGTTCTAATCTTCCCGTTCCCTCTGACAGCTCGTTTTTCTTAGTCGGCTATTCAGCATTGTCGGCTCATATCCTTGAATCTCTCCAACCGTAAAACATGCCAAAATTCGTGGGTTGCCTCAGTAGGTTTCAGTGTTGGTTTGTGGAGAATTTCACTGGCTTAAAGTGTGGAAAGGGCAAGTTAATCGAAGCTTTCGTTTTGTTGTCAGTTCGCAGCTTTTAGTTTTCCGGTTTAAAAGCTAATTTGTCGCTGAAAGGTCGCATTTCGTGGTTGCTGAAACCTTGGCTGTAACATAGCGACTTCAGTGGTTCTTGAATCACAAAAAGTCAGTGGGTGATTGGTTGCTTATCGTGTTTAAGGTATTCTGTTTTCAGACCAAGTAAGTGGGTAAACGTGAAAATTTGCCTAACAAACAATTCAAGCTGATTCGCAACGCTCGGCGCTTTCGGTTTCAACTGGTTTGGTGTTTACGGGGCAGTGTTTGAGTGTGGTGGCAGCGTTGCTCACAACTTAATTGGGCGTTAAGCATCTAATAGATAGGAGTTCAAATTGAGTCAAAAGAAAATATCTCCAATTTCGTTGTTTTCTATTCACCTAGAAATGATACGAGGAGGTGAAAAAATTGGTTCTGGAACTGGCTTTATTTACTTTCATAAAGCTTCAGGGTTTCATTTTTTAGTAACCAACTATCATGTACTAACTGCACGACCACCAACTAAACCAAGCTTATTGTTATCGGGTTATCCCGACTCTCCTGATGAGATTCGTTGGTCGTCTTTGAATAAAAACTGTGATGACATAATCTCTGGGAGCATTGACCTACTCAGTAATGATGAAGTTGAGTGGCTAGAACACGCCGATCGAGAAAAAGGGGTGGACATAGTTGCTGTAAAAGTAGATTTTACTGAAGATGCTCTGGTTGTTTCTCAAGAAAATTTGGAGCTTGTGGATGACATTGAGTTAGAAATTGGGTCTGACTTGTTCATAGTTGGTTACCCATATGGCATATCAGCTGGAGATTTCTTTCCATTGTGGAAAAAAGGCACTATAGCTAGTGAATCATTAATTAATCCAAATGGATTAGCTCGTTTTTATATTGATGCAACTACAACTCCCGGAATGTCAGGATCACCGGTTTTTATATCAGAAGATAGAGATATGATCGATCTCAAGAGGGATGAAGCAACTGCCTTTAAAAAGTTCGAATCAGGTACGGGATCAGCGCTAGATGTATTAAATTCTATTTCGGCTGAGAGTATGAAACCATATAGGAAGAAGTGTTTTAAGCTAGTGGGGATATACTCAGGTCGCTTAGTTAATGGAAATAAAGATCCAAGTATAGGTATTGTTTGGAAAGCTCATTTGATTGAGGAGTTGTTTTCAAACCCAATCATTACAAAACACCCTTTTCCACCCCATAGGCTAGATGCTTAACAAAGCATTTAAGAGTGATTCGCAACGCTTGGCGCTTTCGCTTTGCTCAAGTATAGCCAAGCGTCGCTCACACCTTAATGCGGCGTTAGTTGTCTTTGGAGATTTAATTGGATTACATACAAATATCAGAATGGTTAAAGAACACTATTCCAGGAATCATTATTCTAGGAGCAATAGGTAGTATTGCTGCTGGGGTGGTTATTTGGTTGCTGCCAAAACTAGCTAAAGTTTTAATGTCAGTAAATCGCTACCTAGTTGTTCAAGTGTTTGGTGCAAGCGTAGCTAAATTTTGTATTCTTTATTTACGCCAATACTACACTTTGAGAGCGACTATCTCTCAGCTTTTCAATAAAGAGCAAGAGTTACCTTTGGTTGTTATACATCAACGTTTTCTTGCAAATCGAAATTTATCGTGTTTTGCGGCATTACTCTTTTCGATTACTGCTATCTTGCTGTTTTTATTGCATGGGACAGATTTTCCCAAAGCAACAGCTAGCTTTGTTGCTCTATCAATATTATGTATAAATGACACGATTGCTTATAGTGTTTGGGCTAATAAGGTCGCTAAGTTTTTCTATGGTAATGAAGAAAGTGTTGCGGAGGAAACTTATAAAACTAAGGAGTCTGTGCTCTTGGAGAGTGCTCTTTCAATAGCAAGCCTTAAAAAATCAGCATGAGTTGAAAGCAACAACTAACAAACTGTTCAAGAGGGATTCGCAACGCGTGGCATTTTCACTATGCGTTGGTTGTAGTGTTTAAGGTGGTATGCGGCGGCTTTGGTATTGCGTTGCTCACCCCTTAACAGGGCGTTAGAGCGCAAGAGAAAAAGTATGAACATGACCGATATAGTTGAATACATTTCATATCTTATCGCCGGCATTATTATCGCTCCTTTCGGCTTTATGTTGTTTAAAGAATTCATCGGTAAAGATCGCAAGACAGTTACAGATGAAGTCAAATCGACAGTAGGTGACGAATCGAGAAAGTTTCTGGGTGGTAGGTATGGCGATGCCGTTGTAGGTCAATTTGTCGAGTTTAAACTGATCATAGCGATAGGCTTGCCAGTAGTACTATTTCTAGGAATTTCTTCCTTGGTTAATTCTCTTTTGAAAGTTCTGTTCAACCTGTGAGTTGCGCTCTAACAAACTGTTCAAGAGGGATTCGCAACGCGTGGCATTTTCACTATGCGTTGGTTAAAGTGATTAAGGTGGTTCGCGGCAGCTTCAGTATTGCGTTGCTCACCCCTTAACAGGGCGTTAGGTCTTTTGGAGGATTGGAAAAATAATGAGTGAAATTAAAGATTTTATCTATCTAGATACCGACAAGGTCAGTTCTCTTTATAGCCAGATATCCGGTGGTCTAATTCAGTCAGTAGAGTCGCTGCAAAGCAATACTGAGAACAATAAAAATCTGAGGAACTATAGTTTTAAGGTTTTTAAGCATGAAGCAGGTGGAACTACAGCTGAATCAAACCAACTGAAGGAAACTAGAGTAAGTCATCATGAAGTTTATAATGAATTAGAATCTGAACTATTTAAGCATGGCTATGCGGCTGAATTGGGTATAGATATATCTCCAGATGACGTTAGAAGTGGAGAGGCTACTGATGCATTCGAAAGCGTTTTATGTGTTAAAGCTGAAGGCAGCATCGTATTTGAAGACTATGAGCGCATAACTCGCATTGCAGAAAATTATGAAGTCATTACCGGCTTTATAAACAATAGTGTGGTGGCAAACATAAAAGAATCACCAGCATATCTTGAGATCCATAGTCAAATTGAAGCGTCTAAGTTAGAAATTAAGGCTATGAAAAATGGTCCACAAAAAACTAGGAAGAAACAGGAGTTGCTAAAAGTAGAGTCCCAGTTAGAAGAATTGATGTCTCATAAAAAAGTTGGTGATGTTGAAAGCTGGATAATTGATGGTCTTAAAACGTGGGTAAATGTTTTTCTGCCAGACATTTTTAACGTTCGACTATATCCATTTCTGGATATAGAGAACTTTCACATTATGAGTAACGTAAAACGAGCTTTTTTCTTAGATCAAGATATTGAATCTTTGCACTTTTTGTATGGCTCGGTGCCAACGATTAAAGTTTCGCTGTTAGGTGTTATAACTTCAATTCCCAAAGACACGGGAGAATCATTCGAACCATTGAAAGAGTTTAATACGGAGCTTATTGACAGCGAAGGTAATGAAGCTCTATCTGTAGAAAATGGTTTTAGAGGGGTATTTCGAGGATTTGATGGTTTAGAAGCTATGATTCGTACTTGCAGATATCCACGTATAATGGTTCAGCCTATTGCTATTTATCGGTCTATAAAACCTAATAAAAAATTTCAAAGACAGACCTAACAAACAATTCAAGCTGATTCGTAACGCTTGGCGTTCTCGGTTTGAATCAGCATCAGTGTTTACAGCGCAAAGGTCAGGTTAAGTGGTAGCGTTACTCACAACTTAATTGGGCGTTAGCCATCAAGGAGGAAACCTAGTTGTATCAGTTACGATATTGGAATTTACTGAAAGAACTTAAAGCGCAAATTGCATACCTTCACGGGTACGCGGCAAAGGATGAATGGACAGATAAAGCTTTGAGTATATTCATGGCTATTGCGTCATCAGCAAGTATTGCTACCTGGGCTCTTTGGAAAGAGCATCAAATGGTATGGGCTTGCATAATTGCTTTGTCACAGGTGATCACTGCAATTAAACCATTTTTGCCGTATCGAAAACGCTTAAAAGCAGTGTCTGAGCTAAATAATCAAGTTCAAGCTATCTTCCTAGAAGCTGAGACTATTTGGTACAAAGTATCAGAGGGCTTGTTAACTGAAGAAGAAATCCATGAAGAAACAGTTCGTTTAAAAGGTCGTATCTTATCGGCTGAAAGGGCAAGTTTGAATGGTATTGTTTTACCGCGAAAGAACAAACTAAAAGCAGCCGCTGAAAATGCAGCAGATGAATATTTCACTGAAAACTATCTTGGAGCGTAAACATGTCAGATAAACCTCAAGGTAAAGGTCGAGTCATTGTACCAAATACAGGACGTAATCTACCTAATATGAAAGTTGGAACACCAATGCCCCCTGTAAAACCGCCCAAGTCATCCGGAGGTGGTAAGAAAGATGGCTAACAAACTGTTTAAGAGTGATTCGCAACGCGTGGCATTGGGGCTTCGGTATTGCGTTGCTCACACCTTAACAGGGCGTTAGCCCACAAGAGAGAAATAAAAAGTAGAGTTCGATGATCAAAGGTAAAGTTGTAGAGTGGAATGACTCAAAAGGTTATGGATTCATTTCGGCATTAAATGGTGAATTAAGAGTTTTTCTCCATATATCAACGGTTCAGAGTAAAGGTCGACGTCCTAAGGTCGATGATGAAGTTAAATTTGAAGTTAACGAAGACAAAAAAGGGCGTTACAACGCCACTAATGTAAAAATTCTAGGTTCCGGCTCGGTACCTTCAACAATCATGTTTAGCATCGTTTACTTAGTTTTAGCGAGTACAGCTGTGTTCATATTAGGTGGTGAGAAGCTGTTCATTGCAGCTTATATCCTGATGTCCATTGTAACCTACGTAATGTACGCAATAGATAAAAATGCCGCTCAAA
>NZ_JAKRGG010000067.1:0-6709 GCF_022347645.1 Vibrio sp. MMH1-50 | reverse complement strand
TGAGCTCGAAGATCTTCAATTCTTACAATAAATTCACGTCTTACTTCATCAGACATTTATAAGACTTCCTCCTTAGGTCAAATAAGTAGCTTAACGCCCAATTAAGGGGTGAACAACGCCTCCACCCAAACCTAAAGAATTGTGCCATAAACACTTAATTTGAAGTAGAAGCAAAAATGCCAAGCGTTGTGAATCCCTCTTAAATTGCTTGTTATGTACGTGGTTAAGTTGTAGACATTCTCCCGAGTACCGTTCAGCAACCATGCTTTATTTCGCGTATTTCGCATTGTCTTGGCCCTGCGGCTCACAATCGGGGCTATGAGGTTCGCACCGCCGTCGCGAGCAACATGAGTTCATCATTCACTTCAGCCAGTACAATCCAAAAATGTGTGGCTTTGCTTCATGGTAATACAAAACATTTATGGTTTGTTGCCGTTATTATTATTTACTTTTTAGAAGCAAGTTACGCCATAAGCACCGTTCGGCTGACAAGTTACCGGTGTTCTTATAGCAGGAGCTTGCGGTGCCGTTGAATGCCACTGCTCATTTGCGTTGTTAAGCTCTTGGTTAGTCTTATTTAAACCTTGTGCAAACGCCTTCCAACGAGCCTCTGATTCTGCTTCATCGCGTGCAATTTTAGCGTTAACATTTTGAATGATAAGAGCTGCTGTTTCCTCCACCCTCATACACATCTCAGTATCAACCACAATTAGGGTCGCTTTTGCTGACTCACTTTTGAGGGTCTCAATTATGTATTCATCCTGTTGATACTGTTCGAACCAAATATCTCCCATTTCGGAGAATCGCTCAATATAACTTTGAGGCATCTCACATGACTGCATTAACGGTGGCATTCCACCAAACATTTTTACTTCTGCAAGAGGCGCACTTGGTTTTACAGCACAGCCAGACAAAATAGCAATAATAGATGATGAAAGAAGTAGTTTATTCATTTGTACCGCCAAAAACTAGGAAGATAGGTGTTTTACAGGGCGTCAGAGATTATGTTTAAGACTTAAATTTGTCTAGAGTGCAAATACATGATGATTATTACTGTGTGAGAATCATGTTCACTAAATGTCGGTGAAGCAACCTCAATACCAACTCAATCGATCAACTAACTCATATAAGTCTGAAAGTGACAATTGCTGTAGATAATTTCCAGTAACTCTCATGGAGTCAAAATGGTTACGTGATAGGTAATATGTCTATCGAATGTCTACAAGAGTTGGTGAATGCACTGCTGTAATAAACATCAAAAGAAACAAGCGAGACTAGGTCTACTATATTCACGAAGCCTTGGTTAAATAGTGGTTAACCTATATCAACTTCATTACGGATTTCCACTGGTGTACGACAAGAATCCAGATACTTTTCGACTGCCTTTTTGTAGCGCGCTTGTTCAATCTCTGAGAATATCATATTTATCCCTAAATCATTAATTTAGTTAAGCTTACGACTGATTCTAAGACGTTTCCTAGAATGTTTTTCGAAAAGTACATAACGCCCTGTTAAGGGGTGAACAACGCAATACCGAAGTCGCTGCATACCACCTTAAACACTTAAATCAACGCATAGTAAAAATGCCACGCGTTGCGAATCCCTCTTAAACAGTTTGTTATGCGATTGGTGATGATAACCGTGAATTTGCCATTCGCACAACTTGACGTATCGGTTGTAATTGAATTTCTGAAATAATCGCTGAAACATATCCAACAACTATAAGGGGGATTCCAACCGACAAACCAAACCACACAGATCCACTTAATTCAGGCTGCCCCCACTGACTGTAGAGCGATGACATGATAGAAGAAAAGATCAACGTCAAAGATAGTAACTGAATCCAAGTATGACTAGATACGACGAATGTATTCGAATAATAATTTTTGCTAATTGTAGCCTTACCCGCGAAACCTCCAATCTTTACTCTAATCTTTGAGTTACTACCCGATATTTCGTACCCCTGAGAAACCAATTGATCAATTATTTCTTCCACTTTGAAACTCCTTTTTACTGGGTCGCATAACGCCTTGTTAAGGTGTGAGGCACGCAATACTGAAGCTCCTGCATACCACCTTAACCACCAAAACTAATGCATAGTAAAAATGCCACGCGTGCCGAATCACTCTTGAACAATTTGTTATGTTGTAATTTTTGCCAAGTTTTTAAATTCATCATGTGTAACACTTGAGTTAAAGAACGAATGTTGCGGGAAGTTATTCCTTAGCAATTTGTGCATTTTTTCTTGTAGTTCAATAAGCGAGCTACCGAACTCTTCTAAACCATTCAAGCGCTCGGTAAGATATATTATATTCTCATCATCACTATGTACTTTTTGATTTCTTTGCCAACGAAATATCCCCTCAATATAACGATTGTAGTTAAAAATAGCATAATAAGAATCCACATAGACGTGTGAATCAAGCTCAGATATAAAGATGTTCGTCTCCAAATCAACTTCGACTAACCAATCAGAAATGTCACCATCCAGTAATTCTATATCGCCCGCTTGCTTATCAAATTGTTCAAGATAATTTCGCTTTATGCAGCCGTAGACTTCCAACATACAACTTAACTTGAACATAAAGTTATTTGAAGAATTAACAGCCGCATTAATTTCTTTAGATTGGTGCAAGTAGTGCTGCTGGAGAACTGTCAAAATAGCCACAACCACACCAATTGATGAAAGAAAAATACCTAAACTATTTAGCACCGACACAAAACTTTGCTTTGTATCTAACGAATAAACAAGAATGATAGCCATCAGATAAAAGCCGATAAAGATGGAACATATTTCCCTCAGATATAACCCTATTCTTTTAAGCAATGTGTGATATCCCCCATGATTACAACATAACGCCCTGTTAAGCTGTGAGCAACGCTATACCGATGCTGCCGCAAACCACCTTAATCACTAAAACCAACGCATAATAAAATGCCACACGTTGCGAATCAATCTTAAACAGTTTGTTATACCTCGGTTGCGAACCTAGCTCTTATGGATTGAACAATAAGAAACACACTCATTGCAGCCCCCAAATAAGCGACTGCTTCGTAGAGTTCAGCTAAGACAAACAGACCAACTACGAATAGAACATATAACCCACTAGCTATATCAAGTGTCATCTTGTATGAGCGGGAGTGATCAAACAAACTTATAATCAAGACCACAAAAGGAAAAGTTATTGCGAAGATCATTGCAGCCAATGCATAAAGAATCGGATGGGGAGAAACACTTACCCACTGAATAATTTCAAGAAAATGAGCAGAGAGAGCTAGCCCTACCAACGCTCCAATAATACCTAGCCCCATAACAACGGTAGCCTCAACTATCCTGACCGTAAATCGCATAAACAGCTTTGTCTTGTCACTTAGATCAACAGGTCTTGTTCCTAACCTTGTTACTATTGCAACGAATATGAGTGCTGACAACATAAACAATGCAAAAGTTGCTATGGACAATGGTCCTGTGGCTGCTGCCATCGTGTCGTCAGGCAAAGGGTCTGAGAATCCCCAAATAGACCCAATGAAAAGGTTTACAAAAAAACCATAAATCCCAAAAATAAGTAGAGCAACCGCACCAGATTTAGCTCCAAACCTTGTCAAATACTCCACTTTAAAAAGTTCTCCTTATTGATAGAGGTATAACGCCCAATTAAGATGTGAGCCACGCTAACACGACACTAAATTTTAACACCGTAAACACTGAACTAGCCACAAACCAAAAATGCCAAGCGTGGTGAATCACTCTTAAATTGTTTGTTATGTGCATAGGATTTAAGTGAAAATTGAGCCATCTAAAACATACCTCTAGTAGTGGTATAGTTATGGGTTATATTTTTCTTTAAATCTTTCTTCGGTGCGGGTGGTTTAAAATAGTCAAGTGGAATGAGAGTACCTCTCTTCCTTGACCTTGAAACAGCTAGTACACTTTGACTAACCAACCCCCCACTAGAAGATTCCCCCGAAGACTCCGAGTCACCATTTGCTTTAAATGATGTTATTTTTTTAGTGTATTCTTTTAGCTGTTCCAAGCTCATTCCGTTCTCAAGAATCACATTAATGTCAGAAGATGTATAACCATCTGGTTCAAAATACTTCCTTATTTCAAGTTGAAGATATTTTTTATCTTTAACTTCTTTCCCACCGACTAAGAAATGAGCATGCGAAGCATCTATTTTTCCCATTTCCTTAACAGCTAGTAGATAACCAGCTTCGCCATTTTTATACTTAGAATACTCTGCGGACAGGTCTGTAAGACTCTTTTTGAACTCGATAATATAGAACTCTGAGTCATTGCAAACAACAGTATCTCCTATAGATTCCACATTGCCATCTAAAGGCATAAATAGATTAAAGATCTTACTCTGTGCGGCTTGAAGTACAAATGTATATTCAACCGTTTTTTCCCACCACTTCATTCTGTTACCTAATTTTATTTCTCGTAAAACAATCCGACTCTGACGTGCACATAACGCCGCATTAAGGTGTGAGCAACGCTACCACGGCACTAAACCAATACACCATAAACACAAAACCCAACGATGACACTAAAATGCCAAGCGTTGGGAATCACTCTTAAATGCTTTGTTATGTGTTTAGTGCGGATAAACTTTAAAATCGTGATCAAACCAAAGAACATAGAATATATTCTGTCGCCTGATGCCCACCATCGGGTGTTTAGCTTTATATCTAAATGCTAAAAAATACTCTGTATCATCTGGTATTTCTTTTGGAATAGCGACTTTAATAGAAGACCTTGCAATTTTCTCACAACCTAAACCGTGGCGATCTTCTTGTTGAATTGACGTCCAAGTAAAATCTTTACGACGAAACATTGCTTCAGCAAAAAATGCTTTATGGTGTTTATCAAGTTTACTAAAACAATGTTTTCCGTTAACAACCCTTTCTAATGAAAAAACTATATTGCTACTTTCATAATCCTTTGTGTTTTCATTAACCTGAAAGCGAGATTGGTTAGCCTGAACGTTATTAGATGCGGTATCTGCACCTTTGATCTTACCTTTAACAGTTTTTCCCATAGAGTTATTAATTCAATCTTGTTTTAAAGTACTCAACAATTTCTTCAAAAGGAATAACTTCAGCTTTTGCTTCATGCTCTAACCAAGGTGATTCCTCATGAGTCATATTTCTGAGTTTCCAAGCACTGTATTTTCCAAAAACCTCAGCAACTTCACAGATAATATCTAGCTGTTCAGCATCAAACTTATTATCTAGATTTTCTTCAATATCAAACTCTACTGGGTTTCTACCAAACTTCTTAAGGTCATGATACATCGATGGTACAACTGGCCCATGCTCCCAAGCCATAATTTCATCTTCAAAGAGCTTTTTATCAGTCAAAGCACCGTAAAAACCGTAGCAATACCAAACTAGCTTTTGTAATTTCAAGTTGGACAAATCACTATCTTCTGGATCTTGCTTACTTATCAGAAGCTTAGCAACATCAAGTGCAGTTATCATTACAAATCTCCTAACTTTATTTCCGTGAGAGTCTAACACTGAATGTATAAACAGTATAGTTCACAGGTCAAATAAAACACATAACGCCCAATTAAGGTGTGAGCCACGCTACCACTACACTCAACTTGGACGCCGTAAACACTAAACTAAACCCAAACCAAAAATGCCAAGCGTGGGGAATCACTCTTAAATTGTTTGTTATGTGAATTTAAACCCATATGCTTTGATCGAAATATCTTTAATTTTACTTTCACCGATATTTTTTTTGAGATTAGAGTAAGCTTTAATTGCTTCTCCATAAAACTGCTCATGCTCAGGATCATCAGAAGCGCAATCGACTGCCTTTGCAAAACACTTGGCTGCGGAAAACAGTTTAGAAATACAGATAATCATTAACATATGTTTCAAAGCGAGACTTTCGTTACGAGTGTCCGGCAATGGAATCACTGCAAACTCACCTTTATGATTTAAGGCAGAACTTGTCTCATCTGCTACCTGTTGTAATGTAGGATGCTTCATTTTGCATAATAGCTTGTAGTTGTGATAACACATTTTCCAAGCTGTATTAAACTTATCATCATTTGGAAATTTATCTGGAATATTTCCGTATAAATCTTTGTGTGCAGCCATTTTACAAAGGTTTTGAGCACCCCAAGGAACATCTCCATTCTTGTTAAGTAGAACTTCATCAGCCAAATCTTGACGTTCAACAAGACAGTTAACAACAAGTGCATTTTCATAAAGCGAAGCAGCGACACACGCTGCTTGGTAAGGGTAACCCCAATTAATCAATAACCACGCACCTCTAAAATCACTCATGGTACGTTTCAAAAATGCAGCAGAAAGCTTAATAGATTTTGTATCTGAGTTCTTACCTTTGAGAAAAGGAGCTTTAATAGCTAAGTTCATACAATCTTCAGCTAAAGAATCCCAAGGCTTTAAGTCTTCAAAACTTCGGTCGATTGCACCGACTTCGAGGCGAGCCAAATAATTCCAATAGTGATCTTGCCAGTTATCTTCAGAAATCATATTTCAATCACTTACGTAGGATTCCAATAATTCACATAACGCCTTGCTAAGGTGTGAGTAACGCAATAAAAAAGCTACCGCACAGCGCCTTAATCACCATAAGCCACCGCAAAGTAAAAATGCCACGCGTTACGAATCACTCTTAAGCAATTTGTTAGTACATGCGCTACTTCTATTTATGCGCTCCAAGATATTG
>NZ_JAKRGG010000066.1:0-8143 GCF_022347645.1 Vibrio sp. MMH1-50 | reverse complement strand
ATTCTTGATTTAGACCCACTAAACCTTTAAATCGCCGCCGCGTCTACAAACCAAGTCAGTCTCGCTGAACCTAGCATCTCGAGGTTACTTGGGTATAAAGCTCTAATTAACCGTTTAATAGTTTGAATATGGGTGACTGATTTCACATTTTGGTTCATTTTAAGTCGGTATGTGAACCAATGTTGTGCAGTGGCGCAAACTGTTTGTTGTTAAATTAATGTTAACATCGAATGGTGTGTCATTGATTAATAGCGAGCATGGATGTGCAAACGCCTTTGAATCCCTTTATTCAAGCGAATGGATTACCTCAATTTGGTCATTTAGCATCGATTCCCGAATCGCTTCAGTTGGATGCGTTTCAGTATCTTAATGAGATGGACCAGCCTGCATCGAGTTGGCGTAAACGATTCGACTATAAGCAGTTCCAGTTCATCTCGATCGTGACAGAGAAATACATCATTGGTGTCGCGATTGCTGATATTCGTTATTTGGCGTCTGGCTTTTGCTATGTGTTTGATATCGAAACTCATGAACTTGTCGAGCAGCAGTGGCTAAAGCCGCTCAATATGGGCTATCAAACACAACCTTCTAGTTGGAACAGCCAAGCCTATCTCGCTAGTGACACCATCCAGTTCAACATTGAAAATGGACTCTGGCATATACAGCTTTCAACAGACCTTATTCAAGCTGACTTAAGGTTAACGCCTGAGCTAGAAAGTTTGCCTTTGATGCTCTGCACGCCAACAGCATATTCGGGCTGGACCTACACTCAAAAACACAACGCGCTCGCTATACAAGGTCAAATGAGTGTGAAAGGGCAGCCACAAGATCTCACCAATGCAGTCGCTGGGTATGATTTCTCTGCTGGTTACATGCGCAGAGAGACCAGTTGGCGATGGGCGAGCATCAATCACCAAAGGGAAGGCAAACGGATAGGACTGAACCTTGCGGCTGGTGTGAATGAAACTGGGTATTGTGAAAACGTCATTTGGATTGATGGAGAACGCCACTTGATGCCGCCTGTACAGTTCGAGTTTTCTCGCATGCATCAAGAAGCGTCATGGCGAATTACCTCACAAGATAAGCGCATCGACTTGATCTTCAAGCCTAAAAATCAACGATCAGAGAAAAAGAACTTCTGGTTTTTGAAGAGTAACTTTCGTCAGTTTGTCGGTTACTTTTCTGGTTATTTGATTGATGACAATGGCATTAAACACGAACTCGATGAGGTGATGGGGCTCACCGAAGATCATTACGCAAAATGGTAGGAACGGACTATGGAATGGTCACAGATTACGGAACATCCTGATTTATTGTTGATGTTGCTCGCACCAATATTCTTTCTTTGTATTGCGGCAGAATATTGGTTTGGGCAACGTGGTGGTCGATTACCTGAGAGTGCGCGATATTACTTGCCAGAAGTCGTGTGTAACTTTGTATTGGCTGGGCTTCATCAAGCGACAGATATCTTAACAGGACTGCTGATCGCTAAACTGTATTTGTGGTGGTTTGGTTGGCGCTTGTTTGATATCGAGATGACGGTTTCTACCTTCCTGTTACTCATGGTCTTGCAAGATTTCTTCTATTATTGGTTCCACCGAGCAAGCCATCGTATCCGTTGGATGTGGGCAGCGCACGTGGTGCACCACAGTTCAGAGCGTATGAACTTCAGTACCGCATTTCGCCAAAGCCTGATGTACCCATTGGCAGGTATGTGGTTATTCTGGTTGCCACTGGTCATTATTGGATTTGATCCTAAATGGGTGGTGTTTGTTGTATTGCTCAATCTTGGTCTGCAATTCTTTGTTCATACTCAGTCGATTCGGTCCCTTGGCCCTTTGGAGTGGGTCTTCAATACACCATCCCATCACCGAGTTCATCATGGTGTGAATCGTCAATACATTGATAAAAATTACGCTGGTGTATTGATTATCTGGGATCGCATGTTCGGGACGTTCGAGCCTGAAGTAGAAACCGTCCGTTATGGCATCTCAAAGCCCGTTAACAGCTTTAATCCTATTACCGTGACGTTTGCAGAATGGAAAGACATGTTCAAAGAGGTGACCCGTCCCAATTTGTCTTGGCGTCAGCGCTGGCGGTGCTTGTTTGCTCCACCGTCCGATACAATTGAGTAACTGTTCTGAATGATTAACTAAACGCCATACCATTAATGCTTGACAGTGTTCGGTGATGTTGTTTTAATGCGTACGGTGTTTTGTAAGTTTTAAGGAACGGACGATGACATTTAATCGAGTTTTCTCAATTGTAACGATGACCGCCGCTATGCTCAGCTCTGAGTACGCATACGCAGCACCTGCTTTTAGTGCAGATCAGTTGTGTAAAGCAGGGTTGGCACTGGCTATTGATAAGCAGCCTCGCGGGATTAAATCAGCGGGAACATCGGGTCAACGTATTTTGCTGGCTTTGAAAAATGGCAAAAACGATTGGGATTACCGCTGCACGGTGAATCGTCAGAATCGTACGTTAAAGATTGATGCTAGGGACTTGAAGCGAAATGATAAATATCTCGCTCAAGCCATACGTTATCGCATCAATGAAGGGAAGCGATCGGTTGAGGTCACCATGAAGAAACGCGCTGGTGGCGGGCTGAAAAACGACACGTTCACGACACTTCAGTTGGATTAACCCCAAAGATATGGGGAACACAATAACGAAGACGCGCCCCTGCACTCTGCAGGGGCTTTTTTATGCCTGCAGTTAGAGGTAGCAAATACAGAGATCGATTACAGCCACAGCATGATAGCAATGAAGTACGAGTTTAAAGGGTATTTTAGGGAACTGATAAAAAAGTTAGCTTAGGGAAAGCTTGGAGCGGGCAGCGGGAATCGAACCCGCATCATCAGCTTGGAAGGCTGAGGTAATAGCCATTATACGATGCCCGCGCATCGATAGGACTCATTCAATATGCCAGATTGAGTGCAAAAGAAAAGTCTTTTTTGCTCAATAAGTTGCTTAGTGAGTAAATAAATACCGATTCGTTCAAAAAGCACACAGTACTGTTAGCAATATGTCGCTCTGAATACGATTTCACTCTCTTTCTCAACCAGTGTTTTACTCTGTTCTTAGTCTCTATTACGTCTTGAATTTGAACACTTGGCATTCATGGTCAAGACTAAATGTTGAAATGATTCAATATTTTCTCAGGTTCGTAAGATTAAACACCACAACTTGCCGAGAGACCGGCGCGATAGAGAGAGGAGAAAGAGTATGTGGAAAGGTTTATTGGCAACGTTGTTTGCTATCTCGGTGGTTGCTTGTACCACGGTAACCACTGATGTTGACAAGCAAGCGGATTTCTCATCCTACAAGACGTTTGATTTTGGTGAACAATCAGACACCCCAACCAGTTTGGATGCTCGTCGCATTGAGCAAGGGTTAGCAGCTCAACTGGAATCAAAAGGAATGTCGCGCGTGAAAAGCGGCGGTGATCTGTATGTGCACCACGACATTATCAAAGAATCGGAGATCGTATCTTCTGGTTCAAGTTTTAGTGTCGGTTACGGTTGGAACAGTTTTGGTGTGGTGACGTCCAGTCCTGAGCGTTACAAGGAGAAGAAGTACGGCAAATTGGTCGTTGAGCTTGTTGATACTAAAGCCAATCAAGTGGTGTGGAAGGGTGTTTCTAGCCGTAAGCTCACCGAGTCAATGAGTACTGAAAAGCGCGAAGAGTTGATCTCGGAAGAAGTCACGAAAATGTTTGAAAACTACCCTTATGGTAAAGAGTAAATTGAAGGTTAAATCATCGCCTAATCGCGCCAACAATCATTTGCAAAACGCTCTTTTTATTATCGATTAAGAATTTGAATTGCAAATTTGCACGCACGGAGTTACAACAGCGTATCGTTGTGGTTTAGGTGAATTCTGTGCGTGCTTACTTAGTCTCTGTATTAGGACTCTTTGTTGCGCTGATGGCTTTTGGATTGAGTCAGGCTTCACCGTCACCAAAAATCTCCTACGCCATCAGTTACACCTCTTCATTGATTGATGGTGAGGCGCATCTAGAGAAAGCACCGTTTTCTCCTTCACGTAAAGTCGTTGTGAGTTTATTCAGCCGCAATGCACTCCGCGTCAACCATTCCAATACGTCGCCAGATTCGGATGATTTCGATGTGCTGCCTGCACGTTGGCTAAATGACGTGCAGGATTTCAACAAACGCGAGTTTACTGACGTAGCGTTGCCTGTCATTCAAATTTTTTATTCGCACTCCAAATATCGGCTGGGGGCAGGGCAAGAGTCCAACCTGATCTATCGCTTTATTCATGCACGGTAATTCCTATTCATTAATTTTCGAAGTTTGATTGTGATGTTTAGGAGTTTGTTATGTTTGATTCAATTACGCAGGTGCTGTTTGCTTTGTGGCACCAGGATTTTACTGCACTGATGGCACCCGGTAGTGCAGGACTTATCTACTTTGTTGTGGGTGCGCTTATTTTTCTTGAGAGTGGTTTTATTCCTGCGGCGCCTTTCCCTTGTGACAGTGTTGTTGTGCTTTCTGGCACTTTAGCGGCGGTGGGTGTATTGGACCCAGTGATGATCATGTTAGTGATCGTAGTGAGTGCGGCAATGGGAAGCTGGGCTGCTTACCTACAAGGCAAATGGTTAAACCGTTTACCAAAGGTGCAGGGTTGGGTAAATGCAGTTCCCGCAAAACGCTTGGAGCAAGTTGACATGTTACTTGGTAAGCATGGCTTGATTGCATTGTTTTGTGCGCGCTTTATTCCGGTTGTGCGTTCTTTGCTGCCTTTAATGATGGGTTTGCGCGTTAATCGCGTGAGTAAGTTCCATTACTTCGCATGGTTGAGTGCGATTCTATGGACGCTGCTGCTGTGTGGTTTAGGCTTATTATTGCCTCTACTGCCAGAGAAGCTTAACAAGATTGTGACCATGGGATTGATGGCTGCACCGGTGATTACCCTGACCATTGCCATTATGAGCTTTGTATTGGTGAAGGTGCGTAAGGCTTGGAGTAAATCGAAAACCACGCCGCAATTGCCATAGTCTTATAAACCTGAAGCTCGAAAAGCAAAAAAGGCGCGATGACCGCGCCTTTTTGGTTCTCTACGTAAATTGAAATGAGCTGGAATCAGTAACCATTGTTATAAAGGTATTCGCCTGCTTCTTTGCACTCAGTTTTGTAGAGCTGTTCCATCTTGGTTTCATCCATGCCTTTTGCTTTGAATTCGGTCTCTGCCGAAGAAAGCTGGCTGAATGTGTACCCACGTTCTGCCATTAAGTAATGACGAAACATTGCACGGTGCTCAGGAACCGCTGTTCGGGCGTTAGAAGCATTGGCACACTCCATCAGAGCGCTGTTGCTCATTTCTTCTGGTTTTGCTGCGTGCGTAGTTGTTGTGAATAAAGTAATAAGCGCCAAAGTGGCAATAGTCGCGATTTTTTTCATAATCAGGATCTCGAGTTAATTCGGTGTTCAGATGAGATCATCCATGGCTGGTACTGACGGTTTCCATATTGTGTCAGTACAGTCAATGTGCGAGCTAAGCGTCGCGACTGTGTGCAAACACGTACAGTAAATTGGCTTGCTTCCATCTGGCTAGATGATACGAGCGACGGTATGCAAATACATCGGCAGCATCGGGTAATGGCGTTGCTTTGAGCGCTATGTCCAACAGTGATGGAGACAAAAACGCGACTAACAGGTGATAGTCGGGCGTTATATTTAGTGGTAAATCACCATCGTTACCGGATGTACGGCGACAAGGGAGTAAACCAAGCAAATCACGTTTTAGGTGACGAAAGTAACCGTCTGGACTCCAAGAGTCGCGAGTATTCCATACACGATAAGGCGCTTTTATTGCGTGATAATCGTATTGAGTGAGCTTATAAAGCTTTTCTGAATGCGTGTAGTGGAATTCTGAGGATGGCTGATTTTGCGCTGCAAGCATTTGCCCTGAGAACAGGGAGAGTGACAACAAAAGCAAAAGGCGAAATACGTGAACCAAAACTAACCCTAAAACACTATGGAATCGATATTCGTTTGCTGCCTGAAGGTGGCGCTTGCGTATACTAACGACTTGCTGAAAGGATGAACAGTTTTTTGTCGCATTAAAAAAGGGAGCGTATCAGCTCCCTTTTCAACATTAGGTCAAGAAACCTTAAGCGCTAGCGTAGATAACACTGCCACCTTTAATGGTGTCGATGATTTCTCGTGATAGCTTCTGTGGCAGAGCGGGGCAACCCCAACTGCGACCAAGATAACCATTCTTCTTAATAAAAGAAGGATTCGCGTAGTCTGCACCATGAACCACGATGTAACGCTCTCGTGCTTTATCGTTAACGCCGGATGTCAGTCCATCCAAGCGAAGTGAATAACCGTTAGAACCATAGTATGTGGTATCGGTTAAGAATGTTCCTAGAGAAGTTTTACGAGAGTTCACAACATTAGAAAACTTCGTTGCGGTCTTCTTGCCGCTGTTTACGCCGTGAGAGACATAAGTATTAAAAATGAGCTTCTTCTTGTCCAAGTCGACCACATAAAAGCGTTTTTCAGTAGATGGTTTACTGTAATCGATGATAGTCAAAAGTGGCTTTTTGCGGTCTGAGGTTTTCTTATAAGCTAAGAACGCATCATTGAATAAACTGAAGTCAATGACGCCTTCCAACTTGGCTTCTTTATATGTCTTTTCAACAAGTTGTTTAGTGGCTTTCGTTTCTGTCGCTTTGCCTGAATGATGAGCAAAGGCAAAAGGAGAAACTGCCAGCGATGTCCATATCAATAATAAAAATAGCTTTTTCATTTGTACTAAATAAAACTCTTGGTGCAACAAATTTAGCGATTGCTTCGTGCAGTCGTTAATACAGCATGTTCATCAATTTAACTCTATTCCCAATGTTGCTTATTATGCGTAGTGACGCCTATTACTCAAATATTTTTAGTATTTGGTAAAGACTATCCAACTAACTTACTGAATTTAATCAATATTGAGAGGTTAATTGATGACTTTAAAAATCTTCAGAACAAATACTAGCCGATTTGGCTAATTAATAAAACTGTGTTTACCAATATTTACTGAGATGGATACTCAATAAAACATCGTTTAATTATACTTTTAATAAAAATATTGTTTGAATTCAATGAACTTATTTCTAACTGGTCATTCGGCGAAAAGTTTTTAGACTGTGATCCTAGTCGTAACAAATCATGACTGAATAAAGGTGAATGTATTGATAGCTACTATGGGTTGCGGAGCATATTCAACCAAACGGCCAGCTAGATTGTTGTATATCGTCAACTTATCCGTGTTCACTGTTCACATCATCCAAACTTTTTATGTTAGCGTGCTATAAAACTGTTAGCAGAAGGCATTGAAGATGGAAGTTTATGAGTGTGTCTCATTTATCCTAGTTAAGGATGATGAAGTGTTATTAGAAACAAGATCGAAGGACAAGGACTCTGACCCAGGTATGATCGCGATACCCGGTGGGCACATGGAACAAGGCGAAAGTCAGTCCATGACATTGCTGAGAGAATTAGACGAGGAGCTAAACATCAGACCGCAAAGGTGCGGGTATTTGTGTTCTTTATATCACCCAACCACCGAACTTCAATTGCTTCATTATTATGTAGTCACTGATTGGGTGGGAGATATTCAGAGCCTAGAAGCAGAATCTGTCAATTGGTATCCAATAATAAATGCGCCTGTTGCTACGGAAGTGGATCGCATAGCTTTAAGTGAATATCAAAGATTAAAGCATGTATTAAAATCGGTATTTAATAATGACTTCTCAATAAATAATGTTTGTGGATAATCATAATATTTTTAATTAATGATTAAATGACGAGTACATTTGAAATAAAGTTTTTCTGATAAATAGTTTAAATGAATTGTATACCCAAGTGACTTCAAGATGCAGGATTCAGAGCATTGTCATTGATTCGAGTTCAAGGAAAACAACACCGTGTAATAGCCAGCTCTTTCCTAGTTGTTTGACGCAGCCATTGGTTTAATTAAAAAAGCGAGTCAAAGACACGCTCCCAAAGGGCACTCTTTGCAAATAGTAAGGGTCTTGGCTTGTATACTTTGTTGCCGATTCTTGATTTAGAGTGACTAGATCTTTAAATCGTCGCCGCGTCTACAAACCAAGTCATTCTCGCTGAACCTA
>NZ_JAKRGG010000065.1:0-9586 GCF_022347645.1 Vibrio sp. MMH1-50 | reverse complement strand
ACAACTTGGAAAGAGCTAGCTATTACACTGCGTTGTTTTCCTTACTCTCGAATCAATGACAACGCTCTGAATCCTGCATCTTGAAGTCACTTGGGTATAATTGGGTGATATTTCACTTTGGCGTTGATTCCAGCTCAATATCATGGCGATAGAAGACAAAGTGTGATTTATTGACGCCTCAATCGTTGAGATTTTAGGAACAGAAATGGTGATTCTCGACCACACACTCGCGCAGCAAATCGTCGATCGCACTATGTCGATCATTGGACACAACATCAATGTGATGAACGCGGCAGGCACTATTATTGGCAGTGGTGAAGCTGAGCGCATTGGTCAAAAGCACGATGGGGCGGTGCTAGCGCTCAACCACGGTGATTCGCTGGAGTTGGATGAGCAAAGTTGCCAATCCCTGCAAGGCGTGAAACCGGGCATCAATATGCTGCTGCACTTTAAAGGTGAAGTGGTTGGTGTGGTGGGCGTCACTGGCAAACCTGAGCAAATCCGAGCGTTTGCTCAGTTAGTTAAGGTGACAGCGGAACTGACCATTGAGCAAGCTTCGCTGGTGGAGCAGTTGCAATGGGATCGTCGCCACCAAGAAGAGTTTGTATCAGCATGGTTAAACCAACAACTCAATGATTCAGATCTGCACGATTGGGCTCAGCGTCTTTGCATCGATTTAGTAACACAAAGAGTTGCCGTGGTGATTGAGCTTATTGCAGATAATGCTCCTGTTAGTTTGAGCAAGGTACGTGAAGTGGTGGACGTACTGTATCGTTCTGAAGATAAACCGTTGGTGGCGATCATGTCGATGAACGAAATTGTCGTTCTCAAGCCTTTGTGTTCTTCCTCTACCTCGAACAGTGACCAAAGTATACTTGAGCGCATTCAGCGCCGATTAACTGCGAATCAGATTGACGATGTTCGCCTTGCGATTGGGCAATATTTTGATGGCGCAAAACAACTCCCTCTTTCCTACCAAAGTGCCAAGCAGGTGCTTGCCGTTGGTCGCCGTTCTCATCCAGAACAAATCACATTGAGCTTCTCTGAGTATCGCATACCTGTGTTACTCGCCCCGTTAGCCGACTCTTGGCAAGGTGAACAACTCGCTCAGGCGATGACTTCTCTTGCTTCAGCAGACAAATCTGGGCAGTTGGTGAAAACTTTAGAGGCGTATTTTCATGCCAATGGCAACGCTAATGATTGCGCTAATGCATTGTTTATTCATAGAAATACATTGAGGTACCGTCTAGATAAAATCAGTGAAGTGACGGGCATTTCAACGCATGATTTTACGGGGTTGGTTGAGCTTTATATTGCCAGTCATCTCAATAAGTTAAGTTGATTTATTGTGCAGGCGCACAAGATTTAAATGATTAAGCTCAGTGTAATTTGGTTGTTTGCCTAAAGAATGCGCCGAGTTTTTGAGTGAGAATAGCTACATTGATGAGTTGCGACTTGTTCCTCGCAGCGCGCTGTTTTCAGGAGAATGAAATGAAAGTTGTGATTGCCCCAGATTCGTTTAAAGAGAGCTTGACCGCTAAACAAGTAAGTGAGGCGATCAAAGTGGGTTTGTCTCGTGTTTGGCGAGACGCAGAGTTTGTCACGCTACCTGTTGCTGACGGCGGCGAAGGTACAGTTCAATCTTTGATTGATGCGACTGAGGGGGAGCAGGTTTTCGTGACTGTAAAAGGTCCGCTCGGTAATGATGTGAAGGCGTTTTACGGTATTCTGGGGGATGGCGAAACCGCAGTGATTGAGATGGCCGAGGCAAGTGGTTTGCATCTTGTGCCAAGTGATCTTCGTGACCCGAAAAACACCAGCAGCTTTGGTACTGGTCAGTTAATTTCGAATGCGCTTGATCGCGGTATGCAACGTTTGATCATCGGCTTAGGAGGTAGCGCAACCAATGACGGCGGTACGGGTATGCTGGCGGCGTTAGGTGTTAAGTTTCTTGACAGTGCTGGTCAGCCAATCACCCCCAACGGTGGCGGTTTGATTGAGCTAGCAAGCATTGACGTATCAGGTCTCGACGCTCGCTTAGCTGATTGTGAGGTGCTGGTGGCGTGTGATGTTGATAACCCATTGTGTGGAGAGAAAGGCGCATCAGCAATTTTTGGTCCGCAAAAGGGCGCAACGTCAGCAGATGTTGAGCTGTTAGATTCCGCTCTCAACAAATTCGGCGAACTGACAGAGCAAGTGACGGGCAAGCACGTTCTGACTCAAAAAGGCGCAGGTGCAGCCGGTGGTATGGGCGCGGCGTTGCTTGGTTACCTCCCAGCACGACTGAAGCCGGGTATCGAGATTGTGCTAGACACCGTAAAGCTCGCAGAGCACGTAGCAGACGCTGATATTGTCTTTACTGGTGAAGGTCGTATTGACCATCAAACCGTGCATGGCAAAACACCAATGGGTGTGGCGAAAGTGGCGAAAGAATATGGTTTGCCAGTGATTGCCCTAGCAGGCTGTACAGGTGATAACTTCCAAGCAGTCTACGAATATGGCATTGATGCGGTATTCGTGTGTGTGCCACGCGCAATGAGCTTGCCTGAAGCGATGGAAGAAGCGGATACAAACCTAGCCAATTTGGCAGAAAACGTGGCGAGGTTGTGGCAGTTGCCACACTAACTCTCGCTGTGTTTAGGAGCGATGAGCTGTGGAGGTTTGTGGTTTTCGTCGTTGCGGAAAACAGGCACAAAAAAGGGGAGGTGTTACCCTCCCCAAGCTAGCACATGATTGCGCCTACTGTTTTACTTCTTAGTTACCGTTACGATTGGTGCCGCCTTGTCTGCCGCATTGAAGTGGAAGTTGTAGTTTCCTGCTTCAGCAATCGTAATTTTAAGGTTTTTGCTACCGCCACCGGCATTCATGGTGACCGCTTTACCTAGCTCCACGCTGCCGTCACCACCAAAGTTGGTCGCATCAGCCCAGTCTGCGCTTGCGATCTTCATTTCGTAGCTGCCTGCTGCTAGAGCGATGTCTAGTGAGTAAACATCAGCGGCTACGTAAGAGAATTTAGCGCTAGAGTCTTCAGCTGGCGTATCCCAAGTGGTGATAGTGCCGCGTAAGAACAGTGACGTGTCACCAAACGTTGGCGCATCTGCTGCTTTCGTTACTGAAATTACTGGTTTTTCTACGCTTTCATCTTGAACATTCAGTGCGTTTAGAGTGAAGTTGTATTTGCCAGTTTCAGCTACCGATAGCTTACAGTTGCCCGCTGCACCTAGGTCTAAAGAGTCACTTGCTTGGGTTGCTGCATCACAACCGATGTTTGGATTTGACCAACCTGAATCTGCAAACTTGAACTCGTGATCACCAGCTTCAAGTACACCTGTTACTGAGTACAAGCCATTGCCGATAAAGGTCATTGCCCAATCGCTGCTATCAGACCAACCGTTCATAGAACCCTTCACGTAAACCACAGTTTCGCCGTAAGGAGGAATGCTTGATACGTCTTTGTTGTCCTTGTTAACCGGTAGACCGTCGCCTTGTGCACCGCCCTGAGGCTGTACAAATACCGCTGTTGTTAGCGCAGGAACTGTGAACGTCTCACCCGCGAAGCTTGCACCTTTTACGATGTCGTCTGCTGAGTTCTTCTGAATCTCATGCAGTTCGAAACCTGTTGCACCTTTCACTGTGAAAGATTGCTCTTTAGACGTTGAGTTCACCACTGCCACAACGGCATCGTAGTTGGTGTCTAGGTCTTTACCTGCTGATTTACCGTCATCGATAGACATAACGATCAAGCCTTCTACTTGGTCTTTGCCTACGTTACGGAAATCGACGCGGTTCATTACTTCTTGTGCAGTATCTAAGCGGAACAGTTCGCTAGAGCTGCGGATTTTCAGTAGTTCTAGGAATTGCTTCTTAGTTAGCTCGATATCTTCAGCACTTGGTTTCGCAGAATTGTCACCAACGATCTTCTGGATAAGCTCCCAGTTTGCGCCATCTTTATCTTGACGAGGTAGACCGACGTTCCAGTTGTTGTCCGTACCGTTGAAGAAGACACGGTTGAACCAGTCACCAGAATCGTAAGAGTCACGCTGCATCGATTTCGAACGTAGCAGCTCAGAACCCATGTGAATGAATGGAATACCTTGCCCCAACATTACCGTAGATAGAGACACGTTTTGCATACGAGCGCGTTCAGCAGAAGGGGTGCCTGTAGCAATCTTGTAAGCGTTGTTGTCCCAAAGCGTTTGGTTATCGTGCTTAGATACGTAAGAGATGTTCTCTGATGGCATCTTAGTGTAGCCCGCAGGTGCACCGTTGTAGTCTACGTTCTTACCAAGTTTAGTGTCGCCCTTGTAATCAAGAAGAACGAATTCAGCCAAGTTACCCGCCATACCTAGGCGAACAAGATCTTGGTTGTGTAGACGACCGTTTACTGAATCAGCGTCTGTCTTCGTTTCTTCGTTAGCGTATGCCGCGTTACCAAAACCTTGGTTGAAGCGAAGTGGGTGGTTACCTTCTGAGTCTTTACCGCCATCGAATGGGCTGCCGCCACGAACTGCATCACGTAGACGGTCCGAGAAAGTACCGATCTCTGTGCCAGCCATGTTGACTTGCGTCGCTTGGTCGAAGCGAGCGTTTTGTGCCACTTCACCAAAGTCCCAACCTTCGCCGTAGAATAGTGTGTTAGGGTCAACTTTACGTACTTGCTCTAGCGCGTAAACCATCACGTCTTTTGGCTGGTGACCCATCAAGTCAAAACGGAAACCATCCACTTTGTAGTCGTCTGCCCATACTAACAATGAGTCAACCATCAGTTTACCCATCATTAGGTTCTCTGTTGCTGTGTTATCACAACAAGTTGAGTTCTCTACGCCACCCGTGTTTACGTTCAAGCGGTGGTAGTATCCAGGGACAATCTTATCCAGAACCGACTTATCATTTACGCCAGATGCGTTAGTGTGGTTGTACACCACGTCCATGATAAGTTTTAGCTTCATTTTGTGTGTTGCTTGAACCATTTCACGGAATTCAACAATACGCTTAGAACCATTAGGATCGGTCGCGTAGCTGCCTTCAGGCACTGTGTAATGGAATGGGTCATAGCCCCAGTTGAAGCTGTCTAGCATACGTAGGTCATTCATCAGAGCCTGAGCTGAACCCGTTGTTGGATCGTAGCTGTTTAGGACATCTTCAATAACTTTACTTTCGTTTTCTGTACCACAAACAGAAGCGGCTGGTTTAATGTCACAGAGTTTGCCAACCGTGTCAGTAATATCCACGCGGTTTGCTTCGTTTTCATCGACGGTAGCGATATCGAATGCTGGCAGAATGTGAAGCGTAGTGAGACCTGCGTCTTTCAAAGCTTGAAGGTGTGAAACCGATTCACGATCCGCTTCTGTCAGAGCAAGGTACTTACCATTGTATGCTTTGGTCCCTTTGGTATCGCTAAAGCTGAAATCACGTAGGTGCGACTCGTACAGTACGTGGTCTTCGTCTTTAGCAAGTTCAGGACGTTTGTAATCATTCCAACCTTGAGGTTTCAAGCTATCGCTGTCTAGGTCTACAACTTGTGAGTACAGAGAGTTTTGAGACAAGCTTAGCGAGTATGGGTCAGTAACAAGGCGGGTTTCTACAACACCTGTTGTTGGGTGGTAAACCTTAACTTGGTAACGATAGTATTTGTTTAATACGTCGCTTTGCGCTTCTGATGCCCAGATACCTGTAGCTGGATCTTCTGTCATCGCAACGGTTGCTTGTTCTTTCAAATCTGCATCGTAGATGATCAGGTCAACGTCTTGCGCTGTTGGTGCCCAAAGCTTGAATGTTGCTGCGTTGCCATCAACAATTGCGCCAAGTTCCTGACCGATTGCGTTACCTGCATCTTTGTTAGCAAATACGGCATCAAGTACGCCTGGTTTTTGTACTTCAGTTGCAGAAATAACATCGCCATCTGCGTTGTAAGCCACCATGACGATTTGCGATTTTAGAATGGTGTGAAGTACGTCAGCATCAACATCGATACCTGCTGCTTGTAGGCTAGAAAGGTGACGGAAACGTTTTTTCAGTGCTTCAGACAATTCGCCTGCTTTCGTCAGCTCAACTGCTGTACCACCAGTGATTTGCTTGTCTTCATCCATCTTGATGTCGTTAGTCAAGCTGTAGTAAAGCTTCATTGAGTCTGCATTCGCCGCCGCTTCCCAAGCGATGGTATTAGCATCTAGCCAATGCGCTTTTTGACCGTCAATTTCTACAGGACGCTCTTCGATTGGTTCGTAGTAAAGCTCGCTGCTGCCGTGGAAGCCGAACAAACCTTTCGATTCACCTAGCTTAGTCAGCTCAACTTTTGAGTTTGCACTGCCGAATGCCTTCTCATCCCCTTTGTGTAGGATGAAGTTCATACAGTTGTGTGGGTCAGATGCGTCTGGGTTCACTTTCAGAACGTAGTAAGCACCGTAAGTGTCACTGATGCCGTCGAATGGGCGAGGTGACCCCCAGTCCGTACCGCCCTCTGGGAGCCCCATTTCTTCAAGATCGGTACTGGTACAGCCTTCGCCATTCCAAAGGTGTAGACCCCAACCTTCGTAATCGCTTGCTGATGATGCAGCTGCGACATCGCGTTTGTAATAGATGACAACTTCGTTCTCTCCCGCAGGGTGTAGACCAGAGCCAGGGTTCGTTGTGTCATCGCTTGTGCTATCACTGCCACAACCGCTGATGACTGCCACAGAAAGGAGCGGCAGTACGGTTTTAGCAATCGCTGATAATTTAAATGTTTTATTGTCCACGTTTACAAATCCATTGTTATTGAATTGATAATAGATTGGCAAAATGCCGAAAAGGAAATGTTCAACAAGATGCTAATACACTGAACTATCAGCAAAATGTGAGAGCAGGCAGTTAAGTTTTTTACAAGTAAAAATTTTCTGTCACACTAGATTTTGTTCACAAATTAAATAATAAAACGGTCTCATAGTGAGATATTCAGCACAGCCTAAAGATGTAAATTTTTATAGGAGGAGAAAGGGGGGATGATAGGGGCGGAGAATGTCTAAGCCCCAAAACTGTGACTCATTCCTATAAAATTAGGGGTGTTATTTTTTAATTAAAAATAAGTTGCGGTGATATCGAATAAAAATTCGCCATACTCGACCAGTAAACTTCAGATTTTACCTACATGGTCGTTATATAATAGAGCGGAGTACGCCAAAGATGGCGCAATTATACCCCGAGTTAGAATTTTGCAGATTTTCCCAAGCGCGGAAAGTCTCGGTGAGCACTGACCTAAAAAGAGGCGGTTTATGAGTAGTATGGGCATTGCTATTACAGCAACTGGCCTTTCACTCATCCTGATATTTGTTTGGATGATCTCGTTGTCGATGCGTAAGCAACGTCTAGAGGCAGAGAGGAAAGCGCGTGAAGTGGCGTATCGCAAGGCGATGCAAAAAGCGCGCGAACAAGAACGTAAAGAGCGTGAATTTAAGGCGGAGACCGGTCATATTCCGACAATTCTCTATTTAGCGAAAGAATCAGAGCGAGACAATCTTAAGCGCGCCCTGTATTGGTACGACAAGGCCGCCAAACTGGATAACGTCACCGGCATGTATGGTGTGGTGCGTTTGGCTGAGCGAATGCGTGAAGATGTTATCTTAAGAGAGCAAGCGAATTTTTGGCGTACTGCGATTGCCGGTATGGAAGGTGATATCGACGCGAAATTTGCAACGGGTAAGGCGCTTTTGTCTGGACGTGGTACCGAGAAGAATATTCCCAAAGGGCATCAACTCATCGAAATGGCAGCAGATGAGGGTTGTATTCCTGCCATGTTGTATATGGGGGAATGGCAGTTATCACCGGAGAATACGGCAGGGCGTAGTGCTGATGCTTTGTTCTGGTTTATGAAAGCTGCTGAGCAAGACAGTGCTGAAGGTAAAATCCAAGTGGGTTTGTGTTATCTAAGAGGCACTGGCACTGATAAAAGCATGGTGAAAGCGTGTTATTGGCTTGAAAGAGCGGCGGAGAGTGGCAGCGCAGAGGCAATGTTTCACGCGGGAGAAGCGTGGAAAGATACCGGTAAAACAGGCAATGCGATTGCTTATATTTGGCTGTTTTTATCCGCGAACATGGGCTATGAGCCAGCACGTGTCGTTCGTGATGAAGTCGCAAGCAACATCGGCGTGGATGTTGTAGTGGGGCTGCAATCTATCGCTAAACCGCTGCAGAGGAAGCTCGCATCTGGTTTCGTCAAAAAGCACTCTATCATTCGTGCGTTAAACAAGGTCTACAAACGTGAACCTTACTTCCCAGACCAAGATGAACTCAATGAGTTGCTGAGTGAAGAACATCATGAAGAAGAAAGTTTGCTTGATGGCGCACCAGAGCTGAACTTTGATGCTGAGGTTCCACCACAGCAAGAGTTTGCTTCTCCACCCAAGCAACCATCAAAAGAAGTGCTCGACTTTACTCAGAACTTCTTACAGCCACAGAATCTCAACAAGCCTCATTCGTGAGGCTTTTTTATTGCCCGTGTTATAAGAGGTTCCACCAAGTGCATATACCCAAGCATCTCTTAGGTATAAAGAGGTGAGTGATCTTTATGCAATTTTTCAACAGAAATCCATCACTTAATCACCTATCGTTATATAAATCGACAAATAGAGGGAAATCCCCCCTTGTTGGAAATACACGAATTAAGCTCCAATCCAATATTATTGATTAGCCAATAAAACGGCTATGAAAATAATTTGTTAGCTTAATTTGTGTTGATCTATCTAGATTCATTACTTTAACTAATATTAGCTATTAAGTTTTATATTACTAAATCTTAATTTCTATTTTCGGTTTTCTATTATCTCTATTGATCTTTAACTTAATTGAGCGCAATATACCCAAAAATAAAATAGCGCACACTCTGCGTATAAATACAGTAAGAAGCAACCTGTTATTATCCTTTTCAACATAAAGGGGCAAACTCACGCTCTTTTTATGTCTATTAGAGATTTGTGTATGTTGAGAATCATTAGTGCAGATAAGTTCATCTCTTCAAGGTTTATCTTGGAATACAGCAAAGTGGAATTTGCATCTTTGTTGGGAGTTTCCGTTGCTAAGATAACCAATATAGAGAATGGCAAAACATCGATTCCTCCGGTGTATGATTATGCCATCAACCACTTGCTCAGTGAGCACCCGTTTAAAGACAGCGCTGTTGAGGCTCTAAGCTCGCATGAAACGCTGAACTTCGCCCGTCGTGTGGATGTAAACAGTAAGGTGCAGCGCTTGTCTTGTAAGCGCTGTGACAGTCGAAGGTTACATGTTATGGCTGGCATGAGTGGTCTGTACTTTGTGGAATGTATGGACTGTAAGCACACCATGTACTCGTCTGGAATCGCGGTGAAACGGTATCAATTATGGTCGAATAATGGCGTGAGGCTCGATAGTCATTTGTTTGATTAAACTGGCTCTCGCTGCTATCAAAGTAAAACCACCAAAGTAAAACAATAAAGTAAAAAGCCATCAGCAGAAATGTTGATGGCTTTTTGTTTATACCCAAGTAACCTCGATATGCTAGGTTCAGCGAGACTGACTTGGTTTGTAGACGCGGCGGCGATTTAAAGGTTTAGTGGGTCTAAATCAAGAATCG
>NZ_JAKRGG010000064.1:0-10052 GCF_022347645.1 Vibrio sp. MMH1-50 | reverse complement strand
CGCCCACCGGTGCCATATTCCAAGACAGAGCCTCGACAAACGTCGGGGCTTTGTTGTATCTGGGTTTTGTGAATTCAAATCCAGCGTGGCGGCAGGCGTACCTATCCAATCAACTCCGTCACCGGTATCATATTCCAAGATAGAGCCTCGACAAAAGTCGGGGCTTTGTTGTATCTGAGGTTTGTGAATTCAAATCCAGCATGATGATCAAGGTGGTAGTTAGCGGGATTATGTCCCTAAAAACTGACGCATTTCAGGCTAACAAAAAGCCTCGACACTATCGAGGCTTGGTTATTTGTTGGAATCTTATTACGCGGGATTAAAGAGGAGCGGCTCGATAGTCGACGTTAATTGGTCCATTTAACTTGGCATCAATTTGGCTATTGTGCGCTGCTATCGTTAGATTGACCTCAAGATGCAGCGAGCTTTTATCCGGATCTAATGGCTCTTCGTTTAAACCAATCATCATTTTAAGTTGCATGTCCAATTGGGCATGAAGTTCCATTGTGCCATCTTCTTTATTGTACAAATTGAACGTGGATGTTGGGTCGCCTATTGGCGTGATGCCTTGTTCATTCATCAAAGAGATAAGGACGCTTGCAAACAACTCTTGGTTAGCAAAGTAGCTTACGCCTGTCGGCATTTTACTGATGTCATCTAATGTTGAATCTTCATTGCGACTGATTTGAGCACCATCAACTAGATAAGTTGCGCGATCAAAGTCTTTCTCAAACTGCTCACTGCGTTTTTCATCCACTTTTGCGGCGATTTCTTTGAGTGCATTGGTGACGGCTGTGGGGTTAGTCAGCGTGACATATTGTTTGGTTTGCGCAGCAACAGGCTCTTGAGTAAGCCCACAATCGTCAAGATTTAAGTGGTTGTCATTGGCTTGCATCGTCAAAAAAGCAGAAGCAAACTCAGGATCTGATGCTGAAATCTCACCAGCACCAATACCCTGTCCATAGTAACTAACCCAATCATTTAAACGTTGCGATGCTTTGTCACTACCATGTGCGCGTTTATCTAACTCTGTAATTAGTGCATCAAGCAGTGTTTCAGTTCGACACAGTTTAGTCAGTGTTAACAACTGCTCTTCATGTGGAATATCGGCTTGCTCTAGGTCATCCATTACTTGCATTTTGAATCCTGGAGAGTTGAGCAATTGGACCAGTTCTTTGCTGGTTGGATGATTAAGAATAGAGTTGAGTAAATCGCTGGCTTGAGTCTGAGATAAGCCTTGCGTTAATTCAGACACGATACGTTGCTGGTAACCACTCTTGTCGTCAGCGCCAAGCTTTTGCTTATCGACATCAGCTAAGTCAAATTGCGCGCGTAGCATGATCTTTTGCGCACAATTATCGAGGTTGTGAAGTACTTGATAATGATCTTTCTGATTGAATGCATCCGCTACTTGGTTGAAGTCTTCTTGAATACCTTGTGGAAGACGATGTATGTCATCAACAACGGTTTGGGCGATCTCGGCAATTTCTCGTTGAGTCAATTGATGGTGTTGTTTGTCGCATGCCTCGTGAAGTAAGCCTTCAAATTGTTTTCCTGCTGCATTATTTGGAGCCAACCATTGCTCGTGGTCGTTGTTAGCAAGTAATTTTTGAGCGCCATTTGGAGAGGCAATAAAATCATGAACGGCTTGGGCATTGAAAGCGGTCATGGCCTTGCTGATGGCATTCGCCTCACCAACAATGGTCTGGATGACTTTTCCGCTTAACGGCTTACTACCGGAGGTAATATCTAACTTAGAAGCTAGATGTGAGGTGATATCACTTCCGTACTCTTTCTGTAATGAGTTGAGAAAGAGCCCCATGGTTTGAAGGTTAAGATTGGATTGAGTTTGAGTGTGCTTTGCAAAAGGAGAAAGCGTTTTGCCTTCAAAACGACCACTTTTTAAAGTGACCTCTCCTTGATTGTTTTGATTGGCAACCACAGTGTTATTTTTAGCAACACTAAGAAACTGTTGTAGTTGTATAGCCATATCGGTATCTCTATAAATTCTTGAGGAAAATTAAACGCAGATAGCAGTATTGAGCATGCTATTTTTAGGGGGCGAGTCCTCTTGGGTACTCTCTAGCAAATGACGGCATTTCTCTGTTTGACTGATGAAACACGACAGTGCGCTTTCTAGGTCAAACACAGTACAAAGACCAGCATCCACGCTGTATGTCAAAACGATACTCGCTGTGTGAGTTTCAAGGCTTAGAGACATATTGAGTTCTTTATATAAGGCTTTATTGAACTGCATTAAGCTTGATAATTGTTTTATGCCTTGTTGGGAACTTAATGGTCCTACTAGCGATGTCAGGATCAGCCGTTCACGTTTAGGGTCCAACTCGATGTCTAGTAAAAGAGTTTCATCAACCATCAAAGTACAATGCCCGTCTTCGTTGGGCTGGAGTGTGTCGATGCCTAGGTCTGTAACTAATTCTTGAAATAATTGCTCAATTAATGTGCTCACGTCAGCAGTCTCAATGGTTTATTTAGTTGATGGCAATGTATAAGAGCTGTGTCGAGAAATCTGTCAATGACGGTTGTGATGTTTTAGGTTACTAAGAGGATTAAATAGTTAATGACATGAAATTCAAATGATTATTATCATGGTTTTTATGCTTCTAAATAGCGAGGTTGATAATAAATTTCTTGTTTTTAATTTAATGTTTTAATTTCATAAATATGAAAATTGTAAATATATACTTAGCTTTGTCTTTTCCTGTCTAATTCCTATTTTTATGTAATTACTCCTTTGTTTTATATTGAAAGTGAGATCTTGTTCATACTCAATGCAACCGGTTGCGCTTTTTTGTGTTGGTTATTTTTGCTACAGTTTTTGTAGTTCGAAATTTACACAATGGGAGCAAGGCTATGAAAAAGATCCTCTTATGCTGCAGTGCTGGAATGTCGACCAGTATGCTAGTGAAGAAAATGGAGCAAGCTGCTGAAAAGCAAGGGCTTGAGTGTAAGATTGATGCACTGTCAGTTAATGCGTTTGATGAGGCAATTAAAGAGTACGATGTCTGTCTGTTAGGTCCGCAAGTGCGATTTCAGTTAGAGGAGTTGCGCAAAACAGCACAGGAACATGGTAAGAATATTGATGCAATCTCTCCACAAGCCTACGGGATGATGAAAGGAGAAGAAGTACTCCAGCAAGCTTTAGAACTTATTAACTAATTCAATAATTTTAAATAGAAATAAGAGTTGCCACTAAATATAAATATTTGGTGTGGGATTCTTTTGTCTGAAAATAAGGATGGATTCTATGAAGCTCTATGATGCGATTATAGGAATAGTCGAAAAACATATAGCCCCAATTGCAGCGAAAGTAGGTAATCAGCCTCATGTCAGAGCAATGAGAGACGGATTTATTGTGGCAATGCCGTTTATTATTGTTGGTAGTTTTATCTTAATTTTTGCTTTCCCACCATTTGCTGAAGACACGACGTTTGCACTAGGACGAATTTGGTTGGATTTTGCGACCACGCATTTCGATACCATTATGATGCCCTTCAATATGTCGATGGGCATCATGACCATATTTGTCTCGCTTGGCGTCGCCTATAGTTTGGCGAAAGCGTACAAGATGGACGGTATCACCAGCGCCGTATTGTCTTTGATGTGTTTTTTGCTGGTAGCTGCACCTGCAAAAGACGGATCGCTTGCTATGAAACATATGGGGGGGACCGGGATCTTTACAGCGGTAATGTGCGCCTTCTTTGCTGTTGAGCTATACCGCTTCATGAAAAAACACAACATTACTATCCGCATGCCAGAACAAGTACCACCTGCGATTGCTCGCTCTTTCGAAGTTCTTCTTCCGGTACTGGCTGTATTTCTAACACTGTACCCATTAAGTATCTTTGTTCAAACCCAATATGACATGTTGATCCCTGATGCAGTAATGGCGATGTTTAAGCCATTGATCAGTGCTTCCAACACCTTACCAGCAATCATCGGTGCATTGCTTGTGTGTCAGCTACTTTGGTTTGCTGGTATTCATGGTGCCGCAATTGTGGTTGGTTTATTGTCTCCAATCTTCCTAACCAACATCAGTGCCAACATTGATGCGTTTGTCGCGGGTCAACCAATTCCAAACGTATTCACTCAACCATTCTGGGATTTCTACATCTTTATTGGTGGTTCGGGCGCAACGCTTGCCCTTGTTATGTTGATGTCATTTAGCCGCTCTGCTCACCTAAAGAGTATTGGTCGCATGAGTGCGGTACCTGGTTTTTTCCAAATTAATGAACCTGTGATTTTTGGTAGCCCAGTCGTAATGAACCCAATTCTATTCATTCCATTTGTGTTTGCACCAATCGTCAACGCAACCATTGCTTACTTTGCAGTACAACTCGGCTTTGTTGGTATGGGGGTTGCGACCACGCCATGGACGACTCCGGCGTTAATTGGTGCCTCATGGGGGAGCGGTTGGACATTCTCACCTGTGCTGTTGGTGATTGGGCTTCTGATTCTTGATCTCTTCATTTATCTGCCGTTCTTCAAGATGTTTGAAAAGCAGGTTATGGAACAAGAGTTACCTATGAGCAAAGAAAGTAAAGACGCTGAACAGCCATCAGGCGAGGGCGTGACAGCTTAATCATGATTTGGCTGTCGCTTGGCAGCCTTCATTTCCGGAGAGAAGAAATGGAACAAGAACTAGTCGTAATGGAAATTATCTGTAATGCAGGTGAAGCCAGGAGTTTGAGCTACGAAGCGTTGCGTCTATCGAGAGAGAAAGATTTTACCGCCGCAGAGGAAAAGCTTTCTCAAGCAAAAGAGTGCATTAACAAAGCGCATCTGATTCAAACCCAATTGATTGAAGAAGATCAGGGGGAGGGCAAAGTGCCAATGACTCTTGTTATGGTACACGCACAAGACCACTTAATGACAACCATCTTAGCGCAAGAAATGGCAGTGGAAATCGTTGCGTTGAACAAGCAGTTAGCAGCGAGATAAGGACGGTACGATGCCAAGAAATGCAATCAAACTCGCCATTATAGGTGGTGGAAGCAGTTATACACCAGAGCTTGTTGAGGGGGTAATTAAGCGTTTGGAGTTCTTGCCTGTAAAACAGATGCACTTTGTCGATATTGAATCAGGTGCGGAGAAATTAGAGATCATCAAAGGCTTGGCACAACGGATGATTGATAAAGCAGGAGCTGATATTGAAATCAAAGCCGGCTTTGATCGTCGTGAAGCGATAAAAGATGCAGATTTTGTAATGACTCAATTTCGCGTTGGCGGACTAACGGCACGAGCGAATGATGAGCGAATTCCAATCAAGTATGACGTTATCGGTCAGGAAACCACGGGTCCCGGAGGTTTTGCAAAAGCGCTGCGCACTATTCCTGTCATTCTCGATATCTGTAAGGACATTGAAGAACTTTCTCCACACGCGTGGATGTTGAACTTTACTAACCCTGCAGGTTTAGTATCAGAAGCGGTCAGTAAATACTCCAACGTAAAAAGTATAGGTTTGTGCAACGTTCCTGTATCTATGGAGATGATGATTGCCGAAATGATGGATTGCGAGCCAAAAGAGCTTCAGCTTGAGTTTGCTGGTTTAAACCATCTTGTTTGGGTGCTCAAGGCTTGGTTGAAAGGAGAAGACATTACGCAAACCGTTCTGGAAAAAGTTGGGGATGGTGCCAACTTCAGCATGAAAAATATATGGGAAGAGCCGTGGGATCCTGCGTTTCTTAAAGCGCTTGGAGCCATACCTTGTCCGTATCATCGTTATTTCTATCAAACAGATGCGATGCTAGCGGAAGAAAAGCAGAGTGCAGGAGAGCAAGGGACACGTGCTGAGCAGGTGATGGAAACAGAAAGCGCATTATTTAAGCTTTACCAAGATCCTAATTTAGACCACAAGCCAAAGGAATTGGAAGAGCGAGGAGGCGCTTACTATTCTGACGCGTCGTTGAATCTCGTGGATGCAATTTACAACAATCGTAACAGTATTCATGTAGTGAACGTGCTAAACAATGGTGCTATCAATGGCTTACCGGATAGCGCGGTGATTGAATGCAGTGCAGTGATCGGCAGTTGGGGAGCGAAGCCGCTGGCAGTTGGTGAGCTGTCTAGCAATATCAAAGGACTACTTCATCAGGTCAAAGCTTATGAACAACTCGCTATTGAAGCAGCAGTGGAAGGAAGCTACGAAAAAGCGTTAATGGCGTTAACCAATAATCCACTTGTTCCTGATATCGGACGGGCTAAGTCCATTTTGGATGAGATATTAGAAGTAAACGCCGCGTATCTGCCTCAATTCAAATTGACGACTTTGTAAAGTAAGGAACCGCACCAATGAAAGTGATCTTTAACGCAGATGATTTCGGTTTAACTCCGGGTGTGAACAAGGGAATTATCAAAGCCCATCAACAGGGTGTGGTTCAGTCTACAACAATGATGGTGGGAATGGATGCAGAGCGGCACGCGATTGAATTAGCAAAGCAGAACCCAAATTTGAACGTTGGTGTGCACCTTCGTTTTACTACCGGTATTCCTTTAACGGGACATCCAAATCTTACTCGTGGTCAAACTCAGTTTGTTAGTTACGATGAGCTATGGAAGATACAAGATTTCGAAGAAGAGGTGGTCTATCAAGAAGCGGTGGCCCAGGTGGAAGCATTTCTTAAATTGGGTCTACCACTAAGTCATTTAGATAGTCACCACCATGCGCATACACATCCACAACTGCTTCCGGTGATTCGAAAGGTTGCTCAGAAATACAAAGTACCTTTGCGTGGTAGCGGTTTGTGCCACATAGAGAACAGTGTGAAGTATTACTTTACTGCTGAGTTCTATGATCAAGGGGTTAGTTTGGAAGGTATTATGAAGCATTTATTGAGTTTGAAAGCTCAATATGACGTAGTTGAAGTGATGTGTCACCCGGCGGAAGCGGACCAATCTCTATTGTCGAAAAGTAGCTACGCCCAACAAAGAGAGGTGGAACTTCAAGTCCTGACTTCTCCCGTTTTTAAACAAGAACTTGCTCAGCATGGTATGGCAATCACGGATTACTCTGCTCTCGTTTCTTCAAGTGAAGTCGCCAGTGTATGATTAAGGCTGTCAGCATCGCCCCCTATACACCTTACGATTTGCTGGCAGCCACTTTTCGCTAAGTCATGATTAACAAAACAGGAAGTTGGATTAAGCAGCATTATGGCAAGGATTAAAGATGTAGCCGAACTCGCAGGAGTAAATCGCTCAACGGTTTCTCGTATCATTAACGGAGAAGGGAAGTTCCGAGAAGAAACGAGAAAGAAAGTCGAAGCTGCGATGGCAGAGCTCAACTATCGCCCTAGTGCAATCGCGCGTTCACTCGCGACCTCTTCTAGTAATATGGTTGGCCTTTTGGTGACGTACTACACGGGTGGGTTCTTTGGTGAAATGATGGAACAAGTGCAGACTGAGTTGGATATGCACAAGAAGTTCCTCATCACGGCACAAGGACATCATTCAGCGGAAGGGGAGCGAGAGGCAATTCAGCGTTTTAATGATTTGCGCTGTGATGGTTATGTGCTCCATAGTCGTTATCTTTCTGATGATGATTTGAGAGAACTTGCCAAACTACCAACACCATTTGTACTGCTCGATCGGTATGTTGAGGGTATTGAAGAACGCTGTGTGACCTTTAACCATCATCACGCGAGCCGAATTGCTGTTGAGCATTTAATCGCTGGTGGCCATCAAAAAATAGTTTGCATCGCTGGTCCCTCTCAACGCCAAAACAGTTTGTTGAGAAAGCGAGGTTATATTGATGCAGTGAAAACGGCGGGTATAGACATCGATGAGAGTTGGTGTGAAGAAGGAAACTACGGTCGTCAAAGTGGGTACGATGCAATGGCTGCTCTTTATAGAAGGCATCCCGATTTGACCGCAGTGTTCTCATGCAGTGAAGAAATGACCGTGGGTGCCATGCAGTTTCTTCATGAGCATCGTATCTCCGTACCGAAGCAAATCTCATTGGTGAGCTTCGACAGTGTGGATTTGTGTGAAAGTTTGTACCCAACTGTGTCAGCGGTACATTTCCCGATCAGTGATATGGCCAGAGTAGCGGTGCAAACGTTGATAGGCTTAATAAAAGAGCAACCATTGATGACTCAACCCGAATTTGAAGCGCAATTAAAGCTGCGCAAAGCCGACCGAATAATTACTTAGTTTCCCTTTCTTATCGACCTGGTTAGTGCAACTTTGTTGATGACATGCACAGAGGTGCTTGATACATCCTCCTTATTGATGAATTCATTTACAAAATTGACTACTATTATAGGCTTATCAGGAAAACCGAATCAGTAGTGGAAAAGTGGCAGCAATTAAACTTACAGTGGATCGTATTCAGCCCGGGTTACATATCCGTCTTCCGCTAAAGTGGAATGATCACCCATTCCTACTCAATAGCTTCAAAATCAAAGACCAAGAACAAGTTGAGATGATTCGTCATCTTGGTGTGAAGTTCGTTTATTTCAATCCCGAGCAAAGCGATGCGTCTCCTTTACCTGCAAATCAACCTCAGGTCGAAGTAAAGCAAGACAATACATTAGATCTTGAAGCGCAAAAGCTTTGGAAAGAAAAGCAAAAACGCATAGAAAAGTTAAGCGCGTATCGACGCCGTGTCATTCAATGTGAAAAAGAGTTTGAGCGTTCACTTGCGAGAATGCGTTCAGTGATGACCAAGATTCGCAACCGCCCTGTCGATGCAGTAGGGGAGGCACAACAACTGATCGATGACATCGTTGATAAGTTAATGTGTGATGACAATGTGACACTGCACTTAATGAACGGTAAAAACGAGTTTGAAGATATCTACTTCCACTCCCTTAATGTTGCGGTAATCGCGATGATGATTGGACGTGCGAAGGGGTATTCAGCGGAGCAACTTAAAGCGCTTTCTTTTGCTGCTTTGTTCCATGATATGGGCAAAATCAAAATTCCAACCGCTATATTAAGGAAGCAAGTCCCACTCACTGAACCAGAAAGCAATTATCTAAAGCTACATACTAAGTATGGCTTGGATATGGCTAATCAAATTGAAGACTTTCCTGACAGTGCAAAAACAGTGATAGCGCAACATCATGAATTGCGTGATGGCTCTGGCTATCCTGAAGGTTTGAAGGGAGATGAGATTGATGAACTCGCTCAAGTGATTATCGTTGCGAATGCTTTTGATAATTTATGTCACACCTCGATTGCTGCTGAACAAAAAATTCCATATACGGCGCTTTCCCACCTCTATAAGAATTGCAAACACTTATATAAAGAAGAGAACCTCAACATCCTTATTAAGTTTATGGGGGTGTTCCCACCGGGAACAGTGGTTCAGCTCTCCAATAATATGGTGGGATTGGTTATCTCTGTTAATGCGTCCCACTTACTATTTCCAAATGTACTGGTCTATGACCCAGCAGTTCCAAGAACTCAAGCGCCAATCATTGACCTTGCATCAAAGGACATAAAGATAGTTAATGCGATTCATCCGTCTAAATTGCCGGAGAAGATCAAAGAATACCTTAATCCACGTTCACGCATTTCTTATTTCTTCGATAGTGATGAGTAGTTATCCACAGCTTTTTGTGGGTAAATTGTAGAAATCCTGAGTGTTATTTCTGGGTAATTTTAAGGTTGGATGGAAAGTATCCATTTGGCATGTTTTTTTAGAAAAAATGCATTTTTAGTATTGCCAAAGAAAATCTTCTCCCTATAATGCGCATCCATCGACACGGCAGGCGCCACAAGGCTTCAGCAGGGTCGGAGAGGTGAAAAGCTTCTACGAAAAATTAGTTGAAAAAAGTGTTTGACACTCTCAATTATCTCGTTAGAATGCACCTCCGCTTTGAGAGAAAAACTTCTCGATAAGCAAGCTCTTTAACAATATAGATCTATCAATCTGTGTGGGCACTCGTTGATGATAATCCAATTAGAAATTTCTCTTAATAAAGAGCGGTTTCAAATTAGGTTTCAATGAAACGAAGTGACCAATCAAGTCTTCGGACTTGGCACAGTCAATTCATTATCGTTCTGTTGGAACGATAATAGCTTTAAAA
>NZ_JAKRGG010000063.1:0-10054 GCF_022347645.1 Vibrio sp. MMH1-50 | reverse complement strand
TTTATGTGTTTTGATGCACTTAAGTCAGGCGTAGTCTCAAAGCGGCTACTCAATGAAACCACGTGGAACAAACAACGCCGCAGAAAACGAACTAACAACACCAAAAAGCGCTTTTGGAAAACAAATCTCACAATGCGGACTTTCAACAAAGCCACTGAAACCACATGAACTTACCACACCAGAGAAAACGCTATTTCAGCGAGTAGATGGGCTTTTGTACCAACAAACTCAACGAGCAGAGTTTCAGCAAAAAAGTTCGACTCAGATAACCCAAAAGTCGCCGCACCAAAAAACAAATCAACCGTTGAAACGATGCCAATTTTGAATTTTCACCACGCTAGTTAACACTGAAATTGAACGCCGATATGACAATTTAGACTTTAATCTTTTACCACTAGATCTTGCAATATAGCTGCGTTTTTCCTCTTGCAAACTAACGCCGCATTAAGGTGTGAGCGACGCTTGGCTATACTTGAGCGAAGCGAAAATGCCAAGCGTTGCGAATCACTCTTAAATGCTTTGTTATGCTTATGTTTCCTCGATCCCTGCTTGCACGTAAACCATACGCCAAACAGCAGGCTGAACTTCCACGTTTGATTGTTTACAAGCAACCTCAATGTAGTCTTTATAACTGTGGTGTTCACTGATTTCGAAGTTGCGCTGCTCTTCTGACAATTTAATTAAATAAAAGATAGTCTCAGCGGCATCAATTAGTAATTGAGCAGTTAGAAAAGAGATTCGATTACCGATTTCTCGCTTTTCACCAACATCAATTAGGTTTTCTGTCTCAAATAATTTTTTAACTAATACCCCTCGTTGCGAGTCAATTTCTACTGCATGGGCTAAAAGAAACTTTAACCTGATTATAAATTTTCTTTGCTCTCTTGTAACTCTACGCTTACTAGAAGCTAATTCGATAACGATGTTTTCAACCAGAGACAAGTCAATGGCTGGAATAACCGAATAAACATCCTGAATAGGTCTTTGATGTTCGAGTAACAGTTTAGGAAACCAACGTTCCATTTCTACACGCAAAAACTCGAACTCATCACTCATCGCATGCTCGAGAGATTCCACTCTTTGGTTATACAACCTAGAAGCTAGGATATGACCGGCGACGCCACCGATCACCGCACATACAATGCCTATCAACCAGTTCTCTACACTCATAAATCCTCCCAAAAAGCATAACGCCTTGTTAAGGGGTGAGCAACGCAATACCGAAGCCGCCGCATACCACCTTAAACACTGAAACCAACGCATAGTGAAAATGCCACGCGTTGCGAATCCCTCTTGAACAGTTTGTTAAGTTTATTTGATTTCTTCCATTTTAATAAAGTGTAAATTGCTCTCGGAAAGCCCCAACTCCATTGCAGCTTGAGATAAGCTGATTTTGTCTTCTAGCTTATAAAAACTAATATACCAGTTTGTATCAAATTTAACCTGACTAGCAATTACTCTGAAATACTCAAGGTCCACAGATGACATTGAGTGTCCAAGTATATAAATATTTCTTAAACCCGATAGACTAGCGAAAAATCGCTCATTTTTTCTTAGAACACTGCTTGTGGATTTATAAGTATGGCTAAAGTATTCATCTACGACTTGATAGCCAGAAGCAATTCGAGTGTCTGTATTTTCATCTATGTAAGTTGTTAGCTGTGTTCTATCTTCGGGAGCCCATCCATGCCCAAGGACAATCTCGTTGGCTGGCTCATCAATTGAACCATGTATGTGTAACACATTTGATTTGGGAATGTTATACAATTCCGTCAACGTTTGTGTATAGTTAAACGTTAGAAAACGAGCATGTAATTTCAAATTTAGAAGCGTTGGGTTATTAGGTACATCAACCGTATTTATCCACTCGCAAAAACATTCATATAGCTCAGATGACAATGCTTCTACATTTTTGGTAAGTTCATATTGGTAGTCATGATGTCCTGACTCACTCCAGTCATCATCACCATATGATGGTAAATAATTCGATGCATCATCTTCTAAGAGGTCAACATCCAAGTTACCTAATGCTTCTTCAAAATCTGACCACTTTTCATCGATACTTAAAAATTTTTCAACAGTATCAAAAACAAGTCCATGCTTTCTCTGCAAGTACAACTTAAAGCTTTCGTAGCTCGTTTGCATTCCATGATGGAGGTCAAAGCCATTTCCAATAATATATAAAGTATCAGGCACCGCTATCTCCCAAAAAAATAAACTTAACGCCCTGTTAAGGTGTGAGCAACGCAATACCGAAGTTGCCGCATACCACCTTAAACACTAAAACCAACGCATATTAAAAATGCCACGCGTTGCGAATCACTCTTAAACAGTTTGTTATGTGAAAATTAATTTGGGCAGAGAAAAGAACCTACTAAAGGCTCTTCCACAACCTCACACTCTAACGTTCCATTTACTGAGAGTTTTAGAGGGTTCAAAGGTGTGCAACATTCATCTTCAGGCGCTATGGAGTTTTCGACTTGGTACTTAAAAATGTTGTCGTTATCTTGCCTATAAGTAAACTCACACCCCGAAAACTCACCATTAGTATCGCCAAGAACCATACCATAGCGTGTAACTATCTGAAATCTGTCTTCAAACTCGGTAAAAGTTTGAGAGACAATTTCAACATTCCCCTCATAGCATTCGAACATAGTCTCTGTAAATTCATGTTCGTTCAAAGCACTACTAATATTTACTGGTCGAAAATAAATATAGGGGCGGCAAAGGACACTATTATTGTAGCGAAAGACAACGCTAAGCTCGTCTTCCCCTATGTATTCGTAATCATTTTTATTCAAAGTTATATGCTGCGTGAAGTACGCTAATTTGAGCATTATATCTTTCACTATCTAATACCTTTACTTAGAGCTAACAACGGCTTCAGGAGAATTTTCACATAACGCCCTGTTAAGGGGTGAGCAACGCAATACCGAAGCTGCCGCATACCACCTTAAACACTAAACGCAACGCATAGTGAAAATGCCACGCGTTGCGAATCCCTCTTGAACAGTTTGTTATAACTTTCTCAATGAGTCCCCAAACTTTTCGCGAATACTAGCCGCTTCTATCGAATACTGATAGGTAACGTAGAATGCTGCAGCAAACATCGCTAAGGAAGCAAATAGTGAGAAATTAGCCACCAAAGACAGTACAGCTACGATAAAAGACAGAAGACTCCATGAGTGAAAACGCTGAACACCGACATGCTCAGAATCCAATGCTGTACATTTGCCTGCAAGCCTATTGTTGAACGCAATAAAAGCAATGATGCTGTTCAAGCCTAAGCTGACCGAAAAAGAGAATGTTGATAGCTCTAGAAGAAATGATTTTGAGACATCTACATTTCCGCTAAGAATAGCCATAAAGTAAGCAAAAGAAGCAGCAGATAAAGCAGAACTCAACCAAATATAACCGTCATATTTCTTCACTATTGTAAATTCCTCCGAGAGTTATAACGCCCTGTTAAGGTGTGAGCAACGCAATACCGAAGCTGACGCATGCCACCTTAAACACTAAAACCAACGCATAGTAAAAATGCCACGCGTTGCGAATCACTCTTAAACAGTTTGTTATGTTTGCATCACCAACGTTTAAAAATTGAAAATATCATTGCCCATTTTATCGGATATACTTATGGATATATTCACTCGTTGCTTTATGGTATTCTTTCATTAGCTCATCGCTAATAGGACGCTGCTTCTCATAATAATGCTTTCCTGATGAACTACGCGCCGAATCCGAAAGTTCGTGAATTACTTCTTCTCCAAATTTTAAATAACGAGAAACTTCATCAACCTTTAATAAAAAAGTAGCAGTTTCCTCTCCAATGCCATAATCACACCTTGAATTTAGAATGTAATTTTCCCCATCACTATATAAAAGCCAGTTATTATGTTTAGCCACAACTTTCATACTATTAAATTCCCTATTGTATATCATATTGCATTTTTGCTATTACCAACGATAACAAACATAACGCCCAATTAAGGTGTGAAGCACGCAACCACGACACTTAATTTGACCACCGTAAACACTGAACCAAATCCAAACTAAAAATGCCAAGCGTGCTGAATCACTCTTAAATTGCTTGTTAGCCCTATGCCCAAAGGTTGCACGCCTCTACCGCTTGGATTTTAACGCCGAAACTAGAAATACTAGGTAACGTCGCATTATGGTGCGCTCGAATTTGAGCCCCACTGGCGTGCTCCTTATCATGAGTTGTGTGAGCATCCGATACCAACGTTACAGGATAGCCTAAACCTGCAGCTCTGCGAATGGTAGTATCAACGCAAAACTCTGAGGCGTAGCCACACACAATTAAGCTATCTACATCGAGTTCATTCAAAACACTTTGAAGATTAGTATTCAAGAAAGAGTCTGGTGTTGTTTTGCGAACGAAATGGTCGCCAGTTTGTGTAATTAAGCTCGACTGTAATGCCCAACCAACGCTTTCGTATTCAATAACAGATTTAGGTTGCTCGTGCTGAACAAAGATAACTGGAATAGACTTAGCACGCGCTAATTTCGTAACCTCATTAATTTTGGTGAGTACGATTTGTGATTCAAATGGTTGAGGGTCCGGGTCGAACAGAATCGACTGAACATCAATAACTAATACTGCAGATTTCATTGTTTTCCTCTGATAGGGCTAACGCCTTGCTAAGGGGTGAGCAACGCATTGACACAAAACCAAAACCTTGCCACCGTAACCACTGAAGCCAAGTTTAAACCAAAAATGCCAAGCGTTGGGAATCCCTCTTAAGCAACTTGTTATGTTTTACTACAAACGATTGATTTACATGACAAAGAACTGCATTTCTCGCTGTGATTTCTGAGCCTAGTCACAAGACTAATACTCACTTGACCACCAAATGCGACCAACCAAAAACAAGTATGAACACTTCCCTGCCCAATGAGGCAACCCGACTCACCTCCAACAAGCACCCTCTCTTTCCAACCAAAGCGCAGAACAATGGTAAATTGCCGAGACTACTGCCAAGGTAGGATGTAACTTGGCAATGAACCTCAAAGCGCCTTTAAGCCAGAGAAAATCGAATCCAACCGGCTCGACCTGACAATGAAGCAACCCGCGAATTTTGGCATGTTTTACGGGCTGAGAAATTCATGAATTTAGAACGACAATGCCGACTTGCTGAGTCTACTCGGAACAAACTGCCCAAGGGACAAAGAACAGTTAAAAGGACATTTAAGCCACTGAATTAATGATGAAACATAACGCCGCATTAAGGTGTGAGCAACGCTACCACGAAACTTAAGGTTACCACCGTAAACACAAAACCCAACGATTAGCACCAAAGATGCCAAGCGTTGGGAATCACTCTTAAATGCTTTGTTATGTGACTTTTATGTTATGCATTCTTCCAGTAACTAGTCCCGTGGGTAATGCCATTTCTTGAATTTTCTGGGAACAACCCTAATAAAACCGTGGTAACTTCCTTAGTATCTATATTTACGGATCGAACCCAATCCGCCAAATAGGTTTCAAAGTTTGGATGAACAAGCCTTCGGCTTACCAAACTATCAACAGCAGATCTATAAAAATGACCTAAGGCAACAAATAATGCACCGACAACTTTACTATCCATGTCATCACCTTTTAAATAGTGGTAACCGAGCTCTTTGATACCCTCTTTGTCAATAGACCAAGCTAATATTGACCATTCAGCATCAACATTACATCCATCATGTCTAACTCCCGAGTCAAAAACATCTAGTAAGACTGATAAGGTCACTTTTTCAAGGTCTGACTCACTATGATAACGACTAACAATAGAGCGACTACTTTCAATAGCAGCTAGCCCAGCCTCACTTGAAACAATCTTAATAAGACTTGTTCTGATAACTTCAATTAACTTTATTGCAGGGGTATCTTGATTATTAAATCGAGTGATTAGTGAATGGTACGAGGGATAGCCATGATTTTTGGCAACAATTTCTAAAGCCTCAGTATGTGAGATATTTAGATCACTTTTAATCTTTTTAGCTGATTTTTTCACGTTCTTGATAAACGTTTCAGTTAGGTCATTAGACATATCTTATTTCTCCAATCGAGATTTAGCGTCAATTCACCCCTAATTTTCACAGTCTCGAATTATCGTCAATAAGATATTGAAGTAAGTGTAATTGGTTCTCGCAAGAATTCGCCTTTGGGGTGGGCTAGCTTCCAACAACAGCTGCCTAAACACTAAAACAATTAGCAACTCATGTCAATGCATAGTGCACAGTCACATAACGCCGCGTTAAGTGGTGAACAACGCTAACCACCAAACCTAAACCATTGCACCTTAAACACTAAACTTAACTTAAACTGAAATCGCCACGCGTTGTGAATCCGCCTTAAACGCCTTGTTATACGCAAACCCGATTACACGCTTCAATCTCGATACTCTTTAATTTGGGACATTTTTCTGTGCCATTCAGAGAAGCTAGAAGTGGGCAGTTATAGAGATCCAGTAACTTCAACTTAGATAGGTGCTGTATTCCATCAAGGTTTTTTAACTTTCTAGAAGTAAGGAACAACTGTTCTAAGTTTTCCATTCCACTTAGCAACTCTAGATTCTGATTTGGGTAATTTTGGATGTTTAATTTCTTGAGAGTATTGAGCGTAAGCACTGAACTTAGACCTTTGGACCAAGTAGCATTAAAAACCTTCAAATCGGAAAAACGCGAAAAATCTATTTTTTGTTGGCTTTTGCACTGAAGCCCTAAAACTTCTAACTCTGTCAAAGCCTCAATACTCTTCAACCCAGTTGCATCCCAAACGTATATCTCCAAACTTTTCAGAAAGGTAAGCTGTGATATGAATGAAATGTCTCGGTCTTTGAAGCCGAAGGAGTCAGTCAAACGAAGCGCTCTAATTTCATTAGAAAGCATATATTCCAAGACATAGTCTGACCAAGAGCCTTTCAAGATTAAGACACTACCTATACCATTTTCATCAGCACGAATTTCGAATTTATCCATTTTCCGCCTTTGCGTATAACGCCCTGTTAAGGGGTGAGCAACGCAATACCGATGCTTCCGCATACCACCTTAATCACTTAAACCAACGCATGATGAAAATGCCACGCGTTGCGAATCACTCTTAAACAGATTGTTAAGCCGCAATTTTATCGCTATCAATTTCTCTTGGAAGAACTGCTGCTAAACAATTTACAGAGGCTTCAAACTTTTCCGCTGGTCCTCGAGTTGATAATTGAATTAGCTCATTAAGACCTGATTGGCTTGTGAATGACATTTCCTGATATAGGCAAATTGGTAGCTCATGGTTATCTTTAAACCTGCGGTCTGGTCCACCGGACTTATTTACGTATTTCCACGTTTTATCAACGATCAATGCATCAGCAGGAACTGACTCTTCTTCGATAAATTTTTTATCTCCGACCATCACAACCAAATCTTGGTAACTCACAGCTCCGACACCTGTAGTGTCATAGACCAACACTCGGTCAGGAAAGAAATGTAATGTTTGACGACCAACTGCAATGGAAACTGTCTTCACATTTGTTTTTAATCGAGGCGGTTCAGAGATCATAATCGATGTCAGCTTTCGGTCTATAAGATTGCTTGCACCTGCATGATATTTTTTATCAAGGACTTTGCCTGAGGCTGATATATGCCAACATTTATTAGCTTTTGCCATTTGTTCTGCTGCCGAAAACAGCTTGTCATAAGCAAGTTCCATTTCGGAGTCAAAGTCATAGAAAAGTACCGTTGTCTTAGCTAACGTGTCTCTCGTATAACAAACCCAAGTAGAAACAATCCCCAACACAGCAGTCAAAGCGACAACCCATTTAGGGAGTTCGGCATTATGAATTCCAAAAACAACAGCGAAAAATAGAATAAAAATAAAATGCCATGAACTAGACCTTTTCCGTTTATCATTAAGCTCCTTTAGCAGCTCAGCCGAAGAAGAGTCTACTATCTGCGAAACATGCGCTGACTCAATTTCTTTCAGTGGTTCGTGAGTCGGTGCTTCGAAGGACTCTTGATAGTTGGGCTGAATAGTGTTGTCGACAATTCGTTCCTGAGAACCAATCGGAATAGTCGAACGATAATAAATACCATTTGTTCCAATACGGACATAGTTACCTCTTGGACCAGTTCCTACTCTCAGCCCTTTAACACCAGCTGAAACGCCAAATCCAGATTTTGACAAATTGAAACGAAATGGACCAACGCTGATACTCTTTCTTATGTAGAGTCCCATATCTTCTCCGAACTTAAATTGACACTCTTGCGGCATAACGCCCTGTTAAGGTGTGAGCAACGCAATACTGATGCCTCCGCATACCACCTTTAGCACTAAAACCAACGCATAGTAAAAATGCCACGCGTTGCGAATCACTCTTAAACAGTTTGTTATGCGGTTGCTCGCAAAGTTTAATTTTACCTTACTTTGAGATGAAATAAGCAACCAAGCACACACTTTAAAACTACTCTCAGAAGTAAAATACGGGCACCAATACTGGTGATAGATAGGAAGTACGTTTATGGCAGTAAAACATACACCCACTGGAGTCGTTCATAAAGGCAAAAAAGGAGGTACTACTGGTTGTGGCTTTGACACCAAGAAAGAAGCATCTCATTGGAGTGACTCACACAGTAAGATCACATGTGACAAAAACGGCTGTAAGAACTAAGTAGTAGTTGTTTAATTGGGCTAGAACTCAAGCTCTAGCCCCTTATGCCCCTCTGCCGCATAACGCCCTATTAAGGTGTGAGCAACGCAATACCAACGCTACCGCATACCACCTTAACCGCAAAACGCAACGCATAGCAAAAATGCCACGCGTTGCGAATCACTCTTAAACAGTTTGTTAGCAATATTCTTACAGCTTATGACCTTAGCTAGCAGGATCTACTGGGCAGTTTGGCGTAACTTCGTAATGAGAAGAATCTGTTTTCCACGCAGAGCCTGTCAGCAGGTCTGTCGGAATTGAGATAATACCAAAGTCGATTAGAACATTAAGGAACAGACTTTTACCCCATTGAAAACTATAATCTGTAGTAACTGACGTTTGTTCACATCCAGGTTTCTGAGCAACTACAGTGTGAGCATCACCGCGTGGCACTGTAATACTCGCGTGATCCTTTCCATAGTATTTACCGTCAACAAATAACTTAGTCCCCTCTTCACGAGAGCTAAATGAGATTTGCTCATTAGAACCGTTGGTAATCGTAGAACAACCTGACACAAATAAAGAGCCCATAAGTAAAGAGCAAATTGTTAGTTTTTTCATTTTTGACTTATTGAATAAAAAGGGCGGAAATTATATTTGCCACCCAAATCCATTCAATTTAAATCATCTATTGTTACGATTAATATTGCTAACGCCGCGTTAAGTAGTGAGCAACGCCACCACCAAACCTAAACCATTGTGCCGTAAACACTAAAGCTGAATCAAACCGAAAATGCCAAGCGTTGCGAATCTGTCTTAAACGCTTTGTTAGCAAACAAACTCAACGACTTATGCATAACTCCATTGCTACACAATCAATTCCTGCACCAAAACCGTTTGGGATGGTTTTGGTTACTGTAAAACCACGTTTCTCGTAGAAACCTTGAGTGTGTTGGGATGTTTCGATTTTCACCTTATGTAATGAGGTATTGTTCTTTATATAAGACAGTCTAAAGTCAGTTAACTGTGTTCCTATACCTTGACCATGAAAGTCTTTATGAACCAAACCCCAAGCCAAAGAAGCAACTGATGACTTTAAACCAATACCACCACAACCAAGCAATTTATCACTACCGCTTTCAAGGCAAACATAGTATTCAGAGCATTCAGACAAAGCATCAAGATATTCGATAAACTCAGCTCGCTCTGATGAATCAAAGTATTGACCAATATTACTTTCAAACGCTTCAATACATCGCGCTCGATACTTACTACTATATTTTCGGATTTCCATACTTCCGCCTTGTTTGCTAACGCCCTGTTAAGGTGTGAGCAACGCAATGCAGAAGCCGCTGCAAACCACCTTAATCACTAAAATCAACGCATAGTAAAAATGCCACGCGTTGCGA
>NZ_JAKRGG010000062.1:0-11298 GCF_022347645.1 Vibrio sp. MMH1-50 | reverse complement strand
GATTCTTGATTTAGACCCACTAAACCTTTAAATCGCCGCCGCGTCTACAAACCAAGTCAGTCTCGCTGAACCTAGCATCTCGAGGTTACTTGGGTATAGATACGCGTGGACAACAGAATGGATTTATCCGTCGTCTCCAAATGTATAAGCAAATGTACAAGGGTGAGGCTTAAGCTGTGATACACACTTTCTCACGTAATCTGGGTTTTCATGCGTTGTGGTTCGTAAGAAAACCAGTAAACTGCGAGGAATCAACGACACTCAGACAAGAAGATAAGTGGGAAGTTATGATGTTAATTGCGATTCGATTGGTGAAGCTTGCCGTTATCTGTGCAGTGTTCTTCACTATCTACGATTTGATTGCGTTTGGTGAGGTGACTTGGATTAATCGTTTCTTCAACCTGTAATCTGAAATGAAAGGGGCAATCGTGCCCCTTTTTGCTACCTAGTTTGCCAGTTCTGGTTGCGTAGGTGGGGTGTTCACCACAGACATCTGTTGACATCGATCTTGAGCCAGAAAAAGAAACTTGTCGTAGCCGCTTTTCTCAAGCTCTTCACTAGAAACCAATTGCTTCACAATGTTATCGCAGCGCTTAATTAGCAGTTCGACTTCCAATGAAGATTTGTTGCTCGGGAAAGCACGCGTTAGCACTTTGATGATGTTAATACACACCGTTCTCAGCAACGGGCAACGTGCTTGAAGCTCAATTAAGGCATCGATCAAAGCTTGGTAATCTTGCTCAGCTGCACGAATCTTCTTGTACTGTTCTTGCATCCAAGCTTGGCGCTCCGCGTTGTCGGTTTCTAAAGAGCGACCGAGAGCAATTTTACTCGATAGAATGGTATCGCTTGAGTCGGTTTGTAGGTTTTCAAAACACCAAGTGATGGCTTGAGAAAACTCAGATTCGAAGTTCATCTCATGCAATAACCAAGCGAGGTGAAATTGTGCATAAAAGTGAGCGAAAGGCTTACGGCGATACAAATCACTGAGCACTTTAAACGCTGCAACGTACTGGTTTTCCTCAATCGCAATGTGCGCGGCAATTAAATCCAATTCGTCCTTAATTGCTTTGTTTTCAGGTCCGCTTGTGATCGACTTAAACAAGTTTTTCGCCTGAGCCAGCAAATCCTCACGACCTTCTAATTTTCGCACGCAGTAAAGCAAATTGCGGATCAAATTTAGCTTAGAGAAGGTGTTGTTGCGATAGGTATCTTTGTTGATATCCATGTACGCATGATAGTGCTGCAATGCTGAGTGGTAATCGTGCTCTGCAAGGCATAAGTTTACAATCACCAGTTCACGTTCTGAATTTCCTTCAACCAAGCTGTTTGCTAGCTCCAAGTGTTTGATAGCTCGTGGCACTTCGCGGTTCAGCATATTGAAGTTCGCGGCACATTCACGTACTTCTACGTTGTTCGGAGACTCTTCTAGCAGAGTACGCACTAGGCGTTGTGCTTCGTCGTTTTCCCCCAGAGAAACCAATGTGTTCGCCAAGCCGATTTTTGCCCAGTTAACGTCTTTGCGCTCGATAACTTGTTCGTAGACGATTTTGGCTTCGTGATGCAACTTTAGGCGCGTTAAGAAATCAGCGCGGAACTTCTCAATGATGAAAAAATACTCGGGATGAAAAGGCATCAGCTCTTCACATGCTTCTAAACCGGCGTGAGAGTCGTTGTTGAGTTCTGCTTGATAGATAACCTGCAACACGTTCTTGCGTTTCACCGCTGCTGAGATGCGTTCTCGCAACGTAATGGAATTAAAAGGCTTGAGTAAGTACTCGTCTGGTTTTAGCTCGATAATAGCGCGTACGATGGTCGCAGAGCTTTCACCGGTCACTAGAATAAACACCGTGTCATGGTTGAGTAATTTGAGATGTTTTAGTTCTTCAAACAGCTGCTTGCCATTCATACCTCGACCGAAGTTATAGTCACAAATGATTAGATCGATACGCTCTTGGTGAGCAATGGAAACCGCCCCCTTGGCTAAGCGAGCGGTGAAGATGCGTTTGTCAGAAAAGCCAAGCTTGGTCAGCATGTTACGTAATGTCAGTACCACGATAGGTGCATCGTCGACGATTAACACATTGTACTGTGAGAAAGATTTGGTATTCATTTCAAAGAGACTCATCATATGAACCATGTGACCGCGAATGAACAGCCACTGGCTAGAATTAGATCAAAGCTTCCAACTGCTCAAAGGGAATAGGGCGACAGCGAACAAATCCTTGGTACAGTTCCACACCAAGTTCGCGCAAATAACTTAACGTTTCAGTGTCTTCCACACCCTCTGCCACTGACTTAAGCCCCAAAGACTTAGCTAGATGTAGGCTCGATATGGTGATCTGCTGGCTTTTGGAGTTCGTCAACGCATCTTTGATGAACTGGCGGTCAATTTTCAACTCGGTGTATGGCAGTGTTGCCAGTTGGCTGAGTGATGAGTAACCCGTACCAAAATCGTCAATCGCTAAGTCAACGCCTGTTAAACGTAAGTTAGCGAGATTCGCCAAGGACGTGACGCTGCAGTCGTATACTTCGTCCTCGGTGAGTTCAAGCGTGATGCGTTCAGGTGCGATTTGGTATTGATCGCACAACGCAAACAAGCGAGCACTCATAGGTTGCTTGAGTGTTTTTTGATTCATGTTTACCGATAAATTGATATTTACCTTCAGTTGAGACATGTCTTGCAGCGCGTTCTCTAATACAATCCAGAACAGCTTATCTAACTCGTTACGAGCCTGAATCTCAGTAATAAACTGTGCGGGTGCAATAATGCCGTGTTGTGGATGTCGACAACGCACCAATGCTTCGACGCCGATCAGGCGGTTATCTTTCGCGGAGTATTGAGGTTGGTAATAGTTGAGAAACCAACCTTGCTCAAAAGCAGTGCTAATTTCATCCCTACCTATCAAAATGGGCAAGGACACCACTTGTTCTTCCAATGTGTATTGTTTGAACTCATTAAAGATCTGATTCAACTGCTGATGAGAGATCGGCTTAGTTAACGCTCGAACAAAGCCATAACCCGCAGACAAACACATGTTGTAGGTGATTTCGACTACATCTTGGCTCATTGCACTTAAAATCACGACACCTTTAGGGCGAGCGCTTTCTGCCAGGTTGGACAGCAGGTTCACCCCGTTAATGTCTGGCAAATCAATATCGCAGAACATCAGATCGACAGGCTGAGTCTCGCAAATGGTCGCGACTTCAGCACCTCGATGGACGATAGTAATCGTGCCCTCAAACAGACGATTGAGCAAAATCTTAAGATTAGTTGCTTGTAATCGATCGTCTTCAACAATCAAAATATTCAATTAATTGCTCTCACTCATTTCCAGCCACTGTTGTGTGGTACTGACTATGGTTTCTAATTCGTTAATAAGCGCGGTGCGAGCCTGAGTTTCTTGCTCACTGCCTACTGAAGACTCACATTGCATTGCCACATATCCAAGCTGGACTAAGTTGAGGGCGGCGGCTGATCCTTTGATGCGGTGCGCGATGGACTTGAGGCTTTCTTCTCCAGACTGAATCAACGCAATATCGTTGCTCAAAGCCTCACAAATCACCTGTGCCATTTCGAGCTTTTCTTCGTAGCTGTAGTCTTCAAGCCAGCCTTCTTGACGCTCACTGTTAAACGCTCTCGATAAGTATTGCTCGCATAAGGCTTGTAGATCGCCCAAGTTATATGGCTTAAACAGTACTGCTTCCATGCCATTGTGTTCCGCTTTTTCAATCACATTACGTGAGTTTTCTGCGGTACACGCTACAACGGGAATAGAGGCAAACTTACTATCTGCTTTGAGTACTTTAGTCAGTTGGTAGCCGTCCATATCAGGCATGTGGCAGTCAGTAATCACCAAACTAAAAGAGGTGATCGTATTGTCGCTTTGCGCTTGTTCTAACACCTCAATGGCTTCGATGCCACTGGCTGCAAGCTGGCAATTAACCCCCAGTTTTTCAAACTGACGCTTAAATAGCAGTCGATTGATAGCATCATCATCGACGACCAATACGCGACCATCCCAATGATACGCTTCTGTTAGTTCCAAAGGGCTTTGCGTGGTCGTATTACGGTTCAATTTCTGCAAAATCAAATCGGGATACACATTAGAGTAATGCGGATCTACCTCGACAACATGATGCTTGCTCCCAAATTCATCTAGCGTGACTTGCCATGTATTCAGCCAACGCTGGACTTGTTTGCTTTCAGTATAAACCGGAACCAAAGCAGTCAAATCAAGCGGTTGACTGGTCATCGGAAGTTGCACCTTGATGGTTGTGCCTTGCTCTTTTTGGCTTTCAACCTTAATGCTGCCCTCCATGATGTCGACCAAGCTTTTGACGATAGACATACCAAGCCCAGTTCCCCCAAAGCGGCGACTGATACTTTTATCCCCTTGGACAAAAGGTTGGAAAAGAGCAGCCAATTGCGCCGTGCTCATGCCGCACCCGGTGTCTTGTACACTAAATTCAAGCTGATTTTTGCTGACATGGACGCTCACAATGACTTTACCGTGTTCGGTGAACTTAACGGCATTGCTCAATAAGTTATTGATGATCTGGTTGACTCGCAACCAATCAAGAACCACCAACGCATGCGGCGTCGGAGTCCAGTTCAACTCAAACGCTAACGATTTTTGCTCTATGGCTTTCTCAAAGCTTCTTAGTGTTGAACCAAGCTCTTGATAAACATTGCCTGCATGAACATCCAACTGAAGCTGGTTCGCATCAATCTTCGAAAAATCTAGAATGTCATTGACGTGCAGCTGTAATCGCTCTGCAGATTGCATTGCGCTTTTCAGCAGCTCTTTGCTTTCTGAACGTTCTAAATCTTGTTCTAACAACTCCATTAAGCCCAACATTGCAGCGATTGGAGTGCGGAGTTCGTGACTAACCACGGCTAGAAAATGCTCGCGAGCCTCGATCGCTTGCATTGCCTTTAGGTTGGATGCTTTCAGTGCGGTTTCTTTCTGTTTAAGTTCACTGATGTCATCAAATACCGTCATGCAATATTGAGCCCCTTCTTCCGGGTGGAGTAGGGTCTGCTTACGAACGCGGTAGTGTTTGTCTCCCAAAGAGCATAAAGACGTTTCTGAGCTTTCTGAATCTGTGTTTACGCACTCTCGGGTCAACTTGAGCACTTGCTCTCGTTCATCATCTGGAATGCTCTTATCGACATTGCAGCGCGAAAGCATGTTAATAAACGGCTTGTTTGCCAGAATCTGCTTGTTATTGTCATCCGATATCAGAATTTTATTGGGCAGTTGATCCAGTACGGACGACAACCACTTGTTTTGCTTTTGGCGAATCTGAGTTTCGTATTCTTTGCGTTTGATGGTACGAGTCAGATGTCCGGTTCTAACGATGTAAATCAGTACTGCAACCAACAAAAGGCAGACGCCACCCAACGCCCAAATGACGACGGTTTCTTTGTCGACACCGTATTGAACCGTTACTTTATTGTGGCGGTCCATTAACTGTTTTAGTTCAGCGTCGGTTGTGATCTTAAGTACCGTGTTTAGTACTCGGCGCAGAAACTCTGAGTCTTTTCTTAACTCCATGCCCAATTTGATTTTCAACTGCATATCGTTGGGTGGTGTCGCTGGCTTAAACTTCACCCCTTGACCACCGTAGTAATGATTGTCAATCAGGCTTTGGTTGACGAATGCGTGAGAAATGTCGCCGTCTTCAAACGCTTTCATCAAACAGTCAAACTCTCTATAGACCGCAGCAAACTCATATTCTGGATGCTCGAGAAAATGAGGGTAGAAGTTCCCTGAACGATCCAGAATCGCGACGGATTTCTTCGCTCGTTCGTTGAGTGACTCAATAAAACCATATTGAAGGAACCCAAGTGTGCGAGTGGTAATAAAGCGCTTTTTATCTGTTAGGTTGATGTTTCTTGCAGGCAGCAAATCGACCATTTTTTCTTGAAGCATCAAATCCACATCACGTCCATTCGTTGGCACGTATTCGAATTTGATCATGCTCTTTTGTTCCATAAGCTTTAATAAGTCATGGACATAGCCTTTTAGCTCACCTGTTTCTCGGTCGAGGTAAGACAATGGGTATACGTTATCTTGAATCGTATAACGAACTGTTTTGTGCCCTTGTTGCTGCTTCAAAATATCCAACATCAACTCGTTGTGAAGAATGTTGATGTTGGCTTCAATGTGTAAACGACTATGTTTAGACTCTTTCGAGTGCTTAATGTACTTGTCGATGATGCTCATCAGCTTTGGTGAGTTCTTGCCAGTAAACACCGTGACCTCTCCCGGTTTAAGAGATCGGTTGTAAACCACCTTACCAACAAGTTCGCCATTCGGATTTTTAAAGCCGTAAGAACTCAGTGTAGAGAGACCCACGACAGCAGCATCAGCAGCGCCACTGTTGAGTGATGCTGTCATCATTAAGTTGTTCTTAACCGCATGAACGTGTTTGAACCCCAGAGCGTGAACTTGGTCGCACGCACTGGAATCTTTAACACAAACCCATTTCAGCTCATCAAGAGGTTTGTTTGCAAGGCTGTCATCTCGAAGCCATATCAGTCTTAGCGTATTGAAAATAGGTTGAGAATACAGAAAGCGTTGCGCACGTTTTTGAGTTGCAACAAAGCCGACGGTTAAGTCGATTTCGCCGTTTTCCAAGCCATCAAATAAAGTGTTGAGGCTTTTATATGGCACGTACTCAGCACCAACATGCAAGTCGTGCAACATAGATTCCGCGTATTCGATGTTGATGCCTTCTTTTGATGCTAGGTCTCCCCAATAGGGTAGCCAGTCACCTTCGAGAACACCGACTTTTAGTGATTCTTTGTTGTTTAGAAATTCCCTCTCTTCAAAGCTCAGAAAGTCTTGAGCAAAGGCGTTGAATGAAAGAGTAGTCAGTAATGCGGTGATGAAAGCGAAAAGTTTCACTAGGTTCAAATTTCCAGCCAAGGACGGAATCCAAAAAAGGGGGCGGAATCGTATAGCTTTTCGCCACTTTCCGCCAATCAAGGATGTTTGTCCTGTCGACAAGTTCCGCTTGATATTAAAGAGGGGGATTTGTGCAAACTTGCGCACGATTAATCAATAAGTTATGGGAGGGTGCTCAATATCCATACGGGCAGTAATGGAAAAAAAGTTAAAAGCAACTAAGTTCATATTAAGAGGTTAGGTAAGGATACCCAGAACTATGAACAAAAGGCTTACCACAAAAGGGTTATGTGGATGTTTGATGATAGGTTTTTGCGCTTTCGCTATTGCTGGTACTACGCATGATGACGAAGTGAATTTTCAGTTGGTGCAACCAATTGATGGCAAACCTACGATCGACATGGATCTAGCTCGAGTTGGTTGGCACTTGTTCCGAGACCCAAAGCTTTCATCTAATGGCACGATCAGTTGTGAGACTTGCCATGATCTCTCGACGAATGGTGCAGAATTGACGCCTGTTTCTACTGGGGTGCATGGCGTTGGCACTCGCAATTCAATCTCCGTTTTTAATGCCGCCTTAAATTATCGATTTCTATGGGATGGTACAGCAAACTCGCTGATGGCTCAGATCGATGGTCCAGTTCAAAACCCATTGGAGATGGACTCTAATTGGGAAGAGATAGAAAAATATGTTCAGACCAACCCGTCATATCAGGCGCTTTTTAAGCAAGCGGATAACCGAAGTATTGATGTGAACAACATTAAGCGTGCAATTGTGGAGTTTGTTAAAGGGCTCCAGACGCCAAGTTCTCCATTTGATGCTTATTTGCTTGGTGAGACGGATGCCATGAATGAACAGGCAATACGAGGCTGGGAGACTTTTCAGCAAGTGGGTTGTGTTCAATGTCATCAAGGACGAAATATTGGCGGAGCGATGATTCAACGGTTTGGTTATTTTCAAGTACCTGATGACAACCTCGACACAGGACGGCATTTAAGAACCTCTGATGGAGAAGACAAGTTCTACTTTCGAGTGGCAAGCTTACGGAATGTAGGACAAACCAGCCCTTACTTTCACAATGGGCAAATTGATAAGTTATCGGATGCCATACAAATCATGTCGCAGACTCAATTGGGTGTAACGATGAGCGACGATAACGTGGCAGATATCGAAGCCTTCCTTAAGACCTTGAGCGCCCCACGACCTGCAATTTTGGAGGTGTTTGAAAATGAATAAATTCCGTTTAGTGAATGCCGCCTTATTCGTCGTTATTGCCGTAATGGCGGTGTTAGCGTGCATGAGCCATGTGAATTCAAAAAATACTCAAGGGTTGCACGCATCGCTTTCTGAAATTGGTCACCATTTGATAGAAGCCCGAGACAGAGTCGTCAATCGCTATTCAATGGAAGAGAGAAAAACGTACGAAATTACCGAAAGTTTGGTTGAGCTTGAACTTGCCGCCGAGAATCTATGTACGGTTTTCAAACAGTCAATTTGGTTTGAATTTACGCCTACGAAAAATCGTGTAAAAAATATCGTAGCTCAATTTGATGGTAAGGTTCGCGATGCGACGCAAACCCTGGACATGTTAATTGGTGTTCAAGTTGCAAACCAGTACGAGTCACTCACTCTACACAATATTTATCAACGTCAGTTTGCGGCGCAAAATGATGACTCTTGGTTAGAGAAGCACTATTTTAACTTTCTAACCAATGCCGCATTACAAGGCGATAATCCTCAAAGTCAAAACATCTCATTGTTCTTGAATCGACTGCGCCAAAGTGAGCGAAAGATAGAGTTGCTTACTAACAAGATTTTAGAAAGCCATTATTTTGAGTTTGTTGAGTATTCTGAACATCAGTTACTTGAGATCGCACAGCGTGAAGCTCGACTCACATGGGTGTTTGTTCTTTTGTCCATCATCTTATTGGTAACCGTATTTGTGCTGCAAACTCAACATCGTGTGAATAAGCTCAAACATCTCAATGACGAATTAACTGAAGCGACAGAAAAGGCGGAACGTGCGGCAAAAGCCAAGTCACAATTCTTAGCAACCATGAGCCATGAGTTAAGAACGCCAATGAATGGTGTATTGGGCATTTCGCAAATCATCGCCAGCGAAACTCAAGAAAAGACAACCAAAGAGCATGTAAAAGTGATCTTGGACTCTGGTCAGCACCTCATGACGATTCTCAATGACATTTTGGACTTTTCTAAAGTTGAAGAGAACAAGTTGGAACTAGAAGCCGCACCATTCAATTTACCTCAAGTACTAACCCCAGTTTGTAGTGCGATTCAGCCTTTAATCGAAGAGAAAAACATTCAGCTTTACGTCGAGAACGAAGTGCCAGAAAACATCGAGTTTAACGGTGACTGCGCGCGTATTCGACAGATCTTGTTCAATCTCGCAGGCAATGCCGTGAAGTTTACGGGTGATGGGCATGTATTGATCCGCGCTGAGCTTGATGAACAAAGAAAACGTCTTCTCCTCTCGGTGAACGACACTGGTATTGGTATTCCGGAAGATAAACAAGGTCGCATTTTTAACTCGTTCGAACAGGCTGATACCTCTACCACGCGTAAGTTTGGAGGTACAGGGCTTGGTCTCGCGATTGTCAAAAAGCTCACTGAATTGATGAGTGGAGAGATTAAGCTCAAGAGTGTTGAGAGCATTGGGACTCAGTTCTTAGTGGATCTTCCTATCCCTTGGGTAGAGAAAGAACAGCCGGCAATGCCAAACACCAAAGCCGAGCAACAGCAGGAAAATAAACGCAATCTGCACATTCTCCTTGCCGAAGACAACCGTGTGAATGCGATTGTAGCGAAAGGCTTCTGTGAAAAGTTAGGGCATACGGTCGAGATTGCTGAGAATGGTTTGATTGCGACTAAGAAAGCACAAGAGAACCAATATGACTTGATACTGATGGACAATCACATGCCGGAGATGAATGGGGTTGAGGCGACGCGATTTATCCGAGAGAAGCTTGGTGTGAAGACCTTATTGTTTGCTTACACCGCCGATGTGTTTAGAGAAGCGCACGATAACTTTATCGACGCGGGTGCTGACCATGTACTGACCAAACCATTGCAGCGAGAGAGCTTTGCTGATGCGCTCAAGCAGTTTGCCTCTCGTTTACCTGTGCAAAATGACGTATCGGATCAAGCTGAAAACGTGGTTGAGTTACATCGTGAACCAATTGAGAGGCTGAGACTGACAGAAGAAGAGCTGACTCATTCTGAGACGGTAGAAATGCTCAAAGAGGAGCCTGATGCACTGTTAGATCTGCTTGAAAGCATAGTGAATGATTTCGAAAAATCGGTTGATGAGTTGATTGAGTATTTCATGGCAGAAGACTTATCGTCACTTTACAGCACCTTGCACACCACCAAAGGGATGGCGTTGAATCTTGGGTTAGACACACTGGCGAATCAGGCGCTAGAAATCGAAACTCAAGTTAAGAACAAGCAGATTCCTGATATTGAACAATTGCAAAAGTTGATCAACCGACTGCAAGTTAATATTCATCAAGGGCAGCGTTTGATTGATCGTTGCCGAAAGCAACAAACAGATTCAAACCAAGTGATTTGATCGCTCTATACCCGCATTTTCTGCCTTGTGAGTGGGAGTAAGCCCTAGGTTGTGGTTTACTTAGCTCTCTTTTGAAATCATCTCCTTTTGGAGTGCGCAACGACAGGGCAGGGAATTGCAATGAGTCAACATACCGCAGTGATTAAATGGCAACGTCAAACCGACGAAATTTTCAGTGATAATCAATACAGCCGAGCGCACGTTTGGCAGTTTGATGGTGGGCTTTGTGTTCCTGCTTCGCCATCTCCTCATGTTGTTCCATTGCCTTTATCTGTAGCTGAGAATGTGGACCCAGAAGAAGCGTTTATTGCGGCACTTTCAAGCTGTCATATGCTGGTCTTTCTCTCTATTGCTGCTAAACGCCGTTATGTGATCGACTCCTACGTAGATGAAGTGGTGGGCGAACTTACAACGGGAGAAAATGGTAAAGAGTGGGTTTCAAAAGTGACACTTAGACCAAACATTGTCTTTTCAGGAGACAAACAGCCGACACGTGAACAGTTAGAAAAAATGCATCATATGGCACATGAAAACTGCTTTATCGCTAACTCTGTAAAGACCGACGTCGTGACAGAGTTATTGGATTAGGAGAATGAGCCATTAAAAGCGTTAGTGAGGTGAAGCTTTCATAATCTTGCTTGTTGTGTTACCTAAGTTATACCCAAGTGACTTCAAGATGCAGGATTCAGAGTGTTGTCATTGATTCGAGAGCAAGGAAAACAACGCAGTGTAATAGCCAGCTCTTTCCAAGTTGTTTGACGCAGCAATCGGGTCAATGACACGCTCCCAAA
>NZ_JAKRGG010000061.1:0-12986 GCF_022347645.1 Vibrio sp. MMH1-50 | reverse complement strand
ACTTGGAAAGAGCTAGCTATTACACTGCGTTGTTTTCCTTACTCTCGAATCAATGACAGCGCTCTGAATCCTGCATCTTGAAGTCACTTGGGTATAACAGCACAGCGTGAGGGTACAACAAAAAGGGGATATGACTATCCCCTTTACTGTTTCTACTTACCCATTAGCTCTTGGGTAAAATAATCCATACAAAGCTGTTGGGCTTGTGGTTTGATACTGACCTGCTCGTTTTCTCGCTTACTAATAAACTACTTCAGTGAGTTGTGGTGCATAAATTGATCCTCAATGCCTTTGAGCTTCATGTCGTCCATGATGAAATTCACCGTATTTAATAAGCGCTGTTCGCCTTTCGGGATAAGGTAACCAAATTGACCTTTGGTGAACGGGTCTTCACAGCGTGCGGCTTCTAAACGCTCATCGGTGACTTGATAGAATAGACCTTCAGGTGTCTCGGTAACCATCACATCCACTTTGCCCGTAGCGACAGCTTTCGGTACATCTAAGTTATTTTCGAAACGAGTAAAGCTGGCATCTTGCAGATTTGCATCGGCGAATTTCTCGTTGGTGCCACCGATGTTAACGCCTACACGAACGGATGCTTGGTTTACTTTATCCAACGTGTTGTATTGCTCGGCTTTGCCTTTTGCGACCAAGAAACACTTGCCAAACGTCATATAACCCTGAGTTTGTTCTGCATTCAATTGACGTTGCATCTTACGTGTAATACCGCCCATCGCGATGTCATATTTGTCTTGGTTAAGGTCTGTCAATAGGTCTTTCCAAGTAGTACGAACCAGCTTTAGCTCTACGTCTAATTGCTCGGCGATGTGTTTCGCGACATCAATATCGTAACCAGAGTAACTTTTGCCGTCATAGTAAGAAAAGGGTTTGTAATCGCCAGTTGTACCGACACGCAATGTTCCTGATTTTTGAATGTCTTCTAGCTTGTCGGCTTGAGCGACGCCAGAAACTGCCAGTGTTACGGAAGCAAGTAATAATGTTGTTTTTTTCATTGTTGTTGTCTGATTTGTTGTGTTTGAACGAATTTTCAAACTAACAGGAACCGCAGCAAAAACAGATCAAACCAATCGAAAAAAGCGTAATTTTTCAAAAATAATTTCTTGTCTTGAAAGTGATTGCATTTGTCTCTTTATGCGTAAGAAGAGCAAGGTTTTTTGTATGAATGGCAGGGCGTTATGAATCGGATTCATCCTAAGAAATTACTTCGTAGTAAATGGACGGCGGCACAACCCGTAAATAAAGAAAAGCACTTTATCATTTCAGAAATGGAGTTTGATGAAGAGGGCAATGTCGTGAGGTGTGTGATTGAGGCGGTTATGACCAAGCGAGAGCGTGAATTAGATTGGCATGATCTAAAAGATACACAGCAGTGGCGACAAGGATGGAAATAAGCCGTTGGAAACCCAAAAACGAGATGGAGTTAGAAAAGTGATGAATATGAGTAGGTTCGTTGTAGAGACTTTGCTATTAATGGAGTCGTCACTCTACTTATTCAAACACAAGGTAATGCCATGATCGATTTTGACAGTTCCTCGGTATTCAAGCTTAAGCCAATAGAAGTCTCTAAAGTTCGCGACGATTTTCACAAGTTCTTAATTGACGGTGAGACCGTTTTTGCTGGCTTTAAAACCGTCCGTGACCAAGTGGTGTTCACCAACAAGCGTGTTATCGCTGCTAACGTTCAGGGTATCACTGGCTCAAAAGTGGATTACACGTCGCTTCCTTATAGCAAGATAAATGCTTTCTCGATTGAGACATCAGGCACGTTCGATTTAGACTGTGAAATTGAGTTCTTTCTCAGTGAGGTTGGGCGAGTGCGCTTTGAGATAAAAGGCTCGTTCGACCTAATCTCATTCAACAAGATGATAAGCGAGTATGTGCTGGCTTAATGTGCCTCAATGCCGTATCTACAGATAAACAACAAGGAAGCAAATATGCTTCCTTTTTTGTTCTTGTACTTGGGTATATTAAGAACGGGTAGATAAGTTTGCTGTTTGAATCACTGCGCTGTCGCCAAATGACAAGACAAGCGATGGTGTTTTCTTTACCTTTCGGCTTTTTGAACGATTGCAAAGGGAAGAGAATGACGGTTGTATTTGAGGGCGTTCCTCTTGTTCGAACAGAGTGGGTTCACGATCTGGCAGCGCTTTTCGACAACAGTAATATCGATGTGCATCAGCTTATTAAAGTAAGCAAAGCCCCTGAAGACATTCAAATGTCAGACGTTGAGTTTCTGCCCGAAACCATACTTAGAAATCTGCTTTTAGCGTTCGGAGAGTCTTGCCCTACCGACGAATTTATTCACACCATTTGGACCTTGTGTCGCGATTTGTATGTGCCCAAAGTGTTAGCACAGTTAGCCCTTACGCCGACAATGACGGTCGCTGAAGCCATTGAGGTATTCTGTCATTCGATGCGCCGATATTCGAACAATACACGCCTTGGCTTGGAGCAATACCACGATCGCATATGGTTTGCGAGGTACAAAGATGGGGAAAACCAACCTTGGTATCAATATGCTGAGATGTTTAGTCTCATTTTTATGGATGAACTGGTTGCTGCACTTGCAAACTATCGGCAGCAAACCGTAAGTGTGAGTGTGAAGAGCACCAATATGGAACGCTTCTTTGATTGCCGACAATTGAAGCATGTGCAGTTTTACACCAACCGAGCGGCAACGGGTATCCAGCTTGATGACGCCGTGTTAAACAAGACGATTTGTATGCCGAACAAAGGGCGATTTGATGGGAGTACCGATCTCAGTGAAGTGCCAACCTCGTTTGTTTCCTCGTTTGGTTTTGCGATTCTTCCCTATATTTCTTTTGGGCGATTTTCCATTTTGGAAGCGGCTCAAATTTTGGGTATTCATAAACGAACGTTACAGCGACGTCTGCATGATTGTGAGGTGACGTACAGCCAAGTGATGGAATCATTGCTGCTGGAGCGCAGTTTATCTCTGCTCAAAAACTCCACTCTTTCTATCACGACCATTGCAGCATCCTTGGGCTATGCCGATACCGCCAATTTCACTCGTTTTATTCGTCGGAAAATAGGCATGACGCCTTCTGCTTACCGCAAAACTTGAGGTTTGGGGTGTGGCGCTAATGTGCTTTTCACTCAGGGTCATCAATTCCATCTTGTGGCACAGGATGACAATTTATATTTCTCTCAATCAATAAGATGAAGGGCATCGAAACTAAAGAGAGAGAAACGAAAATGTCCCATCGATTCCATGAGTACCGTTCACCGCTTACCCAATCCTTCGAGCACGCCGTCGAGTACTTAGAGTCTTTAAATGAACGACCTGTCGACAAATGTGTGACATCCCAGGAACTGAGAAAGGCGATTGGTGGTGCGCTGCCAACTACGCCAACGGATCCATCTGCGGTGATTGATGAGATGGTTAAGAGCGTCGATGCCGGTCTGATTGCAACAGGTGGTCCTCGTTTCTTTGGTTATGCAATTGGTAGTTCTTTCCCTGCATCATTAGCGGCAGATTGGCTAGTAAGTGCGTGGGACCAAAACGTGCCGTATTACGTTGCTAGCCCTGCGTTATCAGTGGTTGAAGAGACGGCCGCTGAATGGATGACTCAACTACTCGGTTTAGCGCCTAACTCTGGCATTGGCTTTACTTCTGGCGCGCAAGAGGCAATTTACACCAGCCTTATCACTGCTCGTAATGCACTATTGCAACGTGCAGGTTGGGATGTGGCTGTTCAAGGTATGTATGGTGCGCCGCGCATTAATGTGGTTGTAAGTGATCAAATTCACTCAACGATTAAGCGTGCTCTTTCAATGATCGGTATTGGTTTGGAAAATATTGTTAAGGTGCCGACAGACAACAACTTACGCATTATTCCAGACAACTTAATGGAAACGATCACCGCACTTGAAGGACCAACTTTAGTTTGTGCGCAAGCGGGCTGTATCGACTCTGGCGCTTTCGATCCTTTCCACGCGCTTGCTGACGCTGTCGCTGCGCATGGCAATGCATGGCTACACGTTGATGGTGCGATTGGTTTGTGGGCGGCTGCAAGTGCAACACATCGTTACCTTCTTGATGGTATTGAAAGAGTCGATTCCATCGATACAGATGGTCATAAGTGGTTCAACATGCCTTATGACTCGGGCATGGTCATTGTGAAGGATGCAGGTTTGCTGGCTCAAGCGATGGGAGGCAGTAATATGGGGGATTACCTGAACGATGCGATGGATAAACCAGATCGTAATGCCATTAATTTTGGCATTGGTGCTTCGCGTCGTGCACGTGGTGTACCTGTCTACGCTGCGTTTAAATCGCTTGGCAAACAGGGCATTGAAGAGCATGTTGATCGTTGTACTTCGCTTGCACAACATATGGCAGAAAGGCTTTCAACGGTAGATGGCATTACTATTTTGAATGATGTTGTGTCCAACCGTTTTTCCGCACAGTTTGGTGAAGGGGATGAGGTGTATCGTAACGAACTGACAGCACGCGTGGTCCATCGACTACAGCAAGAAGGAACGCTTTACCCTTCTACTTCGGGTTACAAAGGGCTGAAAACCATGTTGTTCTCAGTGCTAAGTTGTCACACTTCTCTTGAAGATATCGACTTATCCGCAGAGAAAATCGTAAAAGCATATGTGCAAGAGAAGCAACGCATGGATGCTGAGTAACGTCTTCGAGCCCAAAAACTGAATATAAGCCCAGTTTGATACTGGGCTTTTTTATGTCTGCTCAATGTACTTAGGCATGCAATGACAATTAATCCTGTATGGGTTTACTTATTCTTTTTGTATCACTTATCCCATTCAATAAGGATTCAGATATGAAATCAAATCTATTCACTCTTCCCTTTGGACTCACTCTTCTATTTGGAGTAGCTATTCTCAATGGATGTTCGAGCGCTAAGCCCGTCGACAGTCATCTTGTTAGTGCCTCAGGGGTTGATACGGCATTCTTAATCAGTAAAAAAGCCAGCTTGGTCGGGCAGATTGAATATTCAAAAGCCGACGCAAAAAGTAGCGCTGCTCTTAATCAAACCCAAACCAATATCAAAGTTTTCAAGGATGAAGAAAATACGTTAACTCTCGCTCAGGTGAAGAGCTGCAACAACTGCAATTACCATTTAGAGCGTGGACATAAAGGCGTGTTATTCCCAATCGGAGACGCAAATCAACATACGTATATTGGTAGAAAAAAGCTCGCGAGCTTGTACTCAGAACATCCCATTTATGTGGACAAAATTCGTGATTTTATCCGTGCTAATCCTTCGCAAGTAGAACATGAAGAAGCTTGTATTGACGTGCTTGCGGTCTATTCGAAAACAAGTCGGATTGAGGTTGGAACGATCACTGATTGTGCGACTCCGCTAAAAAGCCACGCGATTAGAAACGTACAAATGGTGCCACTCGGTTGATATTCCGTTGGCGATGCTGCGATTAAGAGGGCGAAAACTCGTGAGACAGTAGCCCCCGAGTTCATACCAAAAAGAAAAAATACAGGAAGAAGACAAACGCCAACAAGGTTGCAGATAACACTGGGTAGATGATGTAGGAGTCATGATTGCTGGTGCGCTGGTAGCAGAATGAGACCAGCAAGATGTTGTAAACAACGAGCAGTAAACTGATCATGGTACCGCTATTCAGGCTCAAACTTGATAACTGAGTAAGAAAGAATCCCAGCAATAGATAATCAAAAACGATTAGCCAAAGGAACGCTTTCTTTAGCGAATCATTGTTAGGCTTATTGGCCGCGGGTAATGGCATATCGAACTCAACTAAACAATTACTGCAATCATGATATTGGGGAAAAAAAAGGTCACGCAGAAGGAATGAAACTGGTGACCTTTTTGGGTTTAGAGGTCTTGAATCTTGGCTTTTTGATTGTCAGATTCAACAGAATAACGAATCACTTCTTGTCTTATCACTGGCTGGTTAAACTCCGCTTTCTGTTTTGCTTTTTCTAGTTCACTGTCTTGCTGGTCTCCGAAGAAGGTTTCTAAAACCTGAGCAGCGGGCGTAGTGAGAATAAACAACTCTATACGGCGGTTTTCGCTTGAATCTGGTTCATCCGGGTTAAGCAGCGCACGATCGGACATCCCCGTGACTTGCATGACTCGCTCATCAGGCATGCCACCCTCAACAAGCGTTTTTCTCGCAACGTCGGCACGAGACGCGGACAATGCCCAGTTTGATTGTCGACCAAAGTGCTTTTTGAAAGGTGTAGAGTCAGTATGACCACTGATGATCAATGGGTTGCTGATGCGTTCAAACACAGGTGCAAGCGCAAGCAGTAAATCTTCAAAGAAAGGGGTCAACTCCGCGCCACCACGACTGAACATGTGCTGCTTGTAATCATCTTGCAGTGCGATACGTAGACCTTGTGGCGTAATGGTTACGTTGACGTTACCTTGTGCGCTGATTTGACCTACCACTTCATCGATGACTTTCGCCAGTAGAGCAAGTTGCTCTTGTGTATCGAAGTTACCAGGGATCAGCGAGTCGATTTCTGGACCATCGCCATCACCTTGGAAGTACGAACTCACGACATGATTCGAGTTGTGTTTACTTGGCACAGAAGAGTCCTGTGCCAAGTCGATTGGAGAGATACTTTGCGAGGTATCGAAAGGGTTACCGTAACTCTTATCGAAGACACTCGAGCTATGAAGGTGAGCCATAATGGCTTTTCGCTCTTCCTTGTCGACCACCTGCATGACCCAAAGTACAAGAAACAGCGCCATCAAAGCGATCATAAAGTCGGCAAACGCGACCTTCCACGCGCCACCATGAAACTCATCATGGTTGTGTGCTTTGACGCGTTTGAACACCACATGCTCTTGTTTTTGCATTATCCCTCCTGTTCAGATAGCCACTTCTCCATTTGGTTGAAAGTAGGTTTGATGTCTAACTGAATGTGTTTACGACCAGCATCGATAGCGAGCAATGTTGGCTTTTTCGCAACGTAAGCGACCAAAGTGGCGCGCACACATTCGAAAGCCGTCATATTTCGTTTCACTCGCTGAGCCATGGCGTTACTGAGTGGATCTAAACAACAGTAACAACCAAAAATACCAATGAATGTACCGACGAGGGCAGCAGCAACGTGATAACCGATTAGGGCAATCGAACCGTCAATGGCTTGCATAGTAATGATGATGCCACCAACTGCAGCAAGAATACCGAACCCAGGAAGTGCTTCTGCAGTGCGTTGCATAGAGCGCGATGGCAACAGCATTTCGGTTTGAATTGCTTCGATTTCTTGTTCTAACAGTCCCTCTAATTCATGAGGCGACATTTGTCCCATTGCCATTAAACGTAAATTATCAGTAATGAAAGAAATAAGACGATGGTCGTCACTTACTTTTGGATAAGCGAGGAACATAGAGCTCTGTTCTGGTGATTCAATATGTGAATCGAGAAACTTAAAACCGCGGCTGCGAGCAGTCTCTAGTAGATTGTTAAGCAGCGCCATTAACTCCATGTAGTATTCATATTCTTCGTCAGGACCTGAAATGGTTGCGCGCAATTGCTGACGCATTTCTTTCAAGACTTGCGGAGGGTTACCAATGATCAGTGAGCCAGCAGCGGCACCAATGATGATCATAAATTCAGCGGGCTGCCAGATTGCACCCAGATTACCGCCTGCCCACATGTATCCGCCGAAGACACACAACAGGACAGTAATGGCTCCAAAAAACTTTTGCATCTCGTGACTCCTAAGAGGACATTAATTGGTTAAGTTGTTTAAGCGCTTGTTTGTGCAACTGACAGATGCGAGGTGGTGTCAGGTCGAGCACGAGCGCGATTTCATGTAGGTTGAGTTCGTGTTGGTAAAACAAGGTCAGCAACAGTTGGTCTCGTTTTGGCATTTTGCCAAGAGCACTGTCTAAGCTACGACGTATATGTTCATGCTCCATACCGTCATATTGACCACCAAAGTGGCTGTCATTACCGCTTTCCATCAACTGATCGAGACTTTGCATTTCGCCTGCAAGCGCCGCGTTTTGACGGTTGTAGTAATCTTTCTCATCGGTGCCGAGGGCTTTGATGATCTCGGCATCGGTGGGCATTCTGCCAAGAGCACGAGTGAGATCTCGGGTTACGTCGTTCAGCTCATGCGCTTGCTGACGTGTCTTGCGCGATCGCCAATCCAATCGGCGTAGCTCATCGAGAATGGCACCACGAACACGACAAACGGCGAAAGCAGGGAAGTGTGGATCTTCCACATCCCCGTAACGACGACCCGCTTCAACAAGAGCAATCAGACCAATTTGTTGCATATCTTCGATGCTGCAATGAGACGTTGCATGAACACGCAGTTGGTTCACAACACGTTTGACCATGATCTGATGACGCTGCAATAGTGCATTCTCGTCAATCGGGCGAGACGGCGTGTTTACTTCCTCCGTCTCGGTATAACTTTCCTGTAAGTTCATCTCCAACATAGTTGTGCCCCGTTATTGCACAACGTATTTGGTTAGCAGAACATCATCGATATCACGCACGATGTCAGTTTTTGCGAATGCCAGTAGCAAGGTTTCTTTCACCTCACTTTGCAAAGTGTCGATAGCACCTGTTTGTTGTAGCTCATCGAATGTTTTATCGCTGAATAGCTTAAGCAATGAGTTCTGCACCATAGGCATGTAGTCATCGATGCTTTTGATGCGCTCAGGGCGACGTGTTTCTAAGGCTAGCTCTAACATTACAAAGTGCGTTTGTTTTTTACCTTTGATAGTCAATACCACTCTCTCCAACGGATGGAAGCTTGGTCCTTTACTCGTTGGTTGCTCGACCGCTAGAAAAGCCAGTGGGGAGTCCTCTAAATAGTCGTTGAAACTGGACGCCGATGATACTGACTGTGCGCTTTTGTTTAGATACCAAATACCACCAATCACAGTGACTCCGGAAACGAGGGCACTGGTGATGATCATGGCGATAAACAGGGCGATCATTTGTTGTTTGGTCATAACCTTTTTCCTCGGTGATTCATTAGGCTTGAGTGTTCAGCCAATGCTCTGAATAGTTTGTTGTTGTATTAGATTGAAAGGTGTTGGATTCGCGAGCGGCAAAGATAGATGCCTCTTCTTGGTTGCCATCATGCGCGTGTCGCTCTTGACCTTGATCCGAGCCGACATTGACATCGACATGAACGAAGTTTTGCTCTTGAAGTTCCGTTCTTAAGCGTTCTGAAACTTGCATCAATGCTTCGCGTGTTACGGCGCTATTAGCGTTGATTTGCACGCTTAAGCGATCTCCCTCGACACGAACCAATAGATCCAACTTACCGAGTTCTGGCGGATCGAGACGAATCTTGGCTTCTTGCAGGTTCTGCTGTGCTTGCAACGTCACGCGGTCTTGAAGTACCTGCATCATCTGCTCACCCCATTTACCAGAACTGGTATCGACACGAACTGCCGCCCATTCCGACCCCTGAGCTTGGGTTGCTGCGAGCGGCGTCGTAGGATTGGTGTGCGCCGCATGAGCTGTCGGTGACTGCACTTGCGCATTAGCCGTCAAAGGCTGTCCCTGAACTGGCTGGTTAAGGAGTGTTTGCAAATCTGCTGCAGATACTTTGACCTGATTTGTGGCGCTAGCTTTAGCTATGCTTTGATTCTCTGACGTTGGCGTCGCCGCTCCCAGTGTAGAGTGTGGTTGAGTTGCCGTACTGGTTGCTTGCGTTGAGCCATTTATCGCTTTGGTCGTAACTTGACCAGATTCGCCTTGTTTACCGGCTGCTTTCACCATGCCTTGCATCAGAGCTTGTGCTTGAGCTGCTAAATTGGCTGGTGTCGCTGGAGCTTGAGAACTGAGTAGGGCATCCACCGGGGCATCTTCAGAACTTGAACCTTGCTCGGTTGTTTCTGTATCGGCAGGCGCTTTAGGCAACGCTTGTGCATTCAAACGAAAGCCGGGTACAGGAACGTGACCGGATAGCGGTTCTTGCTGAGTTTGAGAAGATGATGCAGAAAACCCTTGCTCGGATCGTGCCTGCATTACTTTTCCATCTTGTGTTGGCTGAGAAGCAACACCGCCAGAAATTGAATTGGTTACCATCATTGTGTTAGCTCCATGGTCATTGCAAGTTGATACGCCATGGCTCGCTCTTGCTGGTTACTCACCGAACTCATTTCTTGCTCTAGCTCGCTGGTGGCTTTTTCCAACGTAGTAAAAGCACTCGCGTGCACTGCTTTCGCTCGTTGGATTTCCGGCGCCAGTTTTGGATCTTTCAAGAATGGCTTGTGGCTAATAAGCAGCTCTCGCAACTGTAAGTCGTAGCGCTTGAGAGCTCGCCAATCAGCCGTTTTAGTGGCGATTTGGATCAGTTTTGACAAGTGGCGAAATCGCTCTGGCGACACTTTATGCTTGCTGTCCAAAATTCATCCAACCTTCTCGAATGTTACCCATGACACGTTCAACGTTGTCTAAACGTGATATGTCGTTTTGTACGCTGGTGTAGAACAGCTCTACTTGGCAGAAGTCGTAAAGTTGGCGTAAGTTATCAGCAATTTCACCGCCGTTCTCTTCATCTAAAGCACTGCTTAATCCAATGAGGATGTTCATGCATTTGTTAATGCTTGCGCCTTTTTCCGCAAGTCGGTTGGCAGCTAGGTGACCACGTATACGTTCAACTTCATCGAGTAAGCCGTCGATTAACATGACAACGAGTTGATGTGGGTTTGCTGATGCAGCTTGCGCATCAAGATCGACTTGCTGGTACGAGTCGTAGCCGGAATCCATGAGCATGAGTAGTTCTCCTAAAGCCTTAACCAAACAACGACTGGGTTTGGTTCATTTGCGTCATTAACGTGTTCATTTGGGTAAATTGTTTGATGTAGCGTTTGTACGACATCTCGTACTTGCGCTCTAACGTGGTTTGCTTATCTTCGATGCGTCCAAGGTTGGCTTGTAGTGCATCTTTGCGAGATTTGAATGTGCCAGAAGAGAACTTCAGGAAAGGTTCAGCCATGTCATCCAGTGAATCTAGAAGTGCACCATCGCCGTTAAAGATGGATTCTAGTGCGGCACTATTGCTCTTTTGAGCTTCGTTGAACTTGGTTTGATCGACTTTCATTTTTCCTGAACGGTCTAACGTAATGCCGATTTCACTCAAACGCATGCCGCCGTATTCACCACGAACTAGGCTCGTAACTTGGCTTTCGATAGAGCGCATGGTTGGATCACTAGCAAGTACGCCGCGTGCTTGATCTTCGCCGCCTGTTTTGGTGTATTCGTCGATGGTTGAAATCAATGAGTTATATGCTTCAACAAACTTATCAACTTGTTCTTTTGTGCCTTCTGAATCTGTGCCCACTTCAAGTGCAATCGGTGTTTCACCTGACTTTTGCGCTTTTGTTACTGTGAGGTCGACACCATCAATCACGCCTTCAAAAGTATTGCTTGCGTTAGTTAGCTTTAGACCACTGCTTTCTGCACCAAGCCAAATGACAGCGTCTTGAGGTTTACTAATCTCAGTCGTGCTAGTGAAAGCATTTTCAAACCATGCTTCACCAGTACCCGATGCACTCACATTGATTGTGTTTGCGACACCTGTTTTGGTGCTAGATAACATGAAGTGAGTTTGACCATTAGAACGCACAAGTGTGGCGTTAACGCCAGGGTTGTCGGCATCGTTGTTGATTGCACTAACCAGCTCGGTCATGGTTGCTTTACCGTCACCGTCGCTATCAACGGTTGATAAGTCCAAGCTCATGCTTTCACCGTTGATGGTGAAATCTAAAGAACCCACAGCAGGGATTTCTGTCGATGCATCCAAGCTCGCAGGCATACCCGTAGAGATCTGGTGTGAGGTTGCAACTTGCTCAACGAAGATCTGATAGTTACCCACCAAAGCTTTAGCATCGGCATCAGCAGTAAAAAAGCCTTCTTGAGATGTCGTAGCTTTGTTTTTGATAACGCTGTTGGTGCTGCTGTTCATCTCTTTAACGGCGGTGCGGAAGTCACGCAGAGCGGTTTCTACTTTGCCCAACGCCGTTAATTGAGATTGATACTTGTCTGTTTGTAGCTTGTAGCGTTGCTGAAATGGTTGAACATCTAACGTGGCGAATTGGGTTGCCATGCTTATTGGATCTAACGAACTCATGAGGTCGCTCCCTCTCTCATCTGTGGTTGGCACTGCGAGCTGTCGCAGTGCCACTAATAAATTGTCTATCGCAAGATGCGTGCCTAATGTTTAAGTCTATATAAAACAATGCATTACGATGATTTTGTGTAGTTGGGAGGAAGCGGATTTTCCACCTGTTGGTTCCGCTCTTCCCCTGAATACTCTTGGGGTTTCCCAAATAGAAGAGGCGACCAAAAATAGTCAAAGATTTAACGCAATACCCGAGTAACCTGAGAGGCTTGGTTGAGTGAGAATAAGTTGGGTATCGAGAGGAGAAAACGAGGCTATGAGGCTGTACGCATAGTGAGCGGATTTCGGGGTTTACTGCTAAGTGTTTCAGATTTTTCTGACCCTAATAAGAGAACTGTTTTTGCTATCTTATGCCCCTGCAATTTTTGTGGTTGCTAACGTCCGGCTATTCCTCAATTAGATCCAAAAAAGAACGACAGTAATGAATGATTTTGTTTTTAGACTTATGAAGTGTGCCCGTGCATACGAAGCCTTCATTGGAACCAAACTACGCAGTAAACAGAGTATTAATGCTGAGGAGTTGGCGAGTATTCGTATTGAAGCGGTTTCGCGATTCCCTGAGCTTAAATCTTACCATCCAACTCATGGCGCGGAATCTGCGGAGCTTGAGCTGTTTAATAAGGTGCTGATCAACACCATGCTCAAAGCTGGATTTCGTGTCCCTACCAATCAAAATAATGGTGCAAGTAGTATCTACATTCGTCGTTAATAAATCTTTTCGTGGCGGTTTTTCATTTATACCCAAGTAACCTCGAGATGCTAGGTTCAGCGAGACTGACTTGGTTTGTAGACGCGGCGGCGATTTAAAGGTTTAGTGGGTCTAAATCAAGAA
>NZ_JAKRGG010000060.1:0-23289 GCF_022347645.1 Vibrio sp. MMH1-50 | reverse complement strand
ACAACTTGGAAAGAGCTGGCTATTACGCTGCGTTGTTTTCCTTGACCTCGAATCAATGACTACGCTCTGAATCCTGCATCTTGAAGTCACTTGGGTATAAAGCTAATAAATCTCTACAAAACCGACAGTTCTATGCTGTCGGTTTTCTTTATCTGTTGCACTTTCTCACTGTTTTTCGCTCTATGCTCTGACGAGTCGTTTCATTTCTACTTTTCCCTTGCAAACCACCCTTGGTCCATGTTTTAAATATTGAAAATCGTAATTTAGACAGGGAATTTTTATGTCAGAAGGCAAAAAGACCAAACTCGTTACCGCAGGTCGTGATAAGAAGTGGACAAATGGCGTGGTAAACCCACCAGTGCAGCGCGCTTCTACTATAGTGTTTGATACCGTCGCAGAAAAAAACCAAGCGATGATCAATCGTACGAATAAAACCCTGTTTTACGGACGCCGTGGTACAAACACACACTTTGCCTTTCAAGATGCCATGGTAGAGGTCGAAGGCGGCGCAGGGTGTGCCCTTTACCCATGTGGCACGGCGGCGATTTCTAATGCCATCTTGTCTTTTGTCGAAACGGGCGACCATATCTTAATGGTGGATACCTGCTACGAACCTACTCGCGATTTCTGTGACACCATCATGAAGAAGATGGGTGTAGAGACAACTTACTTCGATCCTATGATCGGCGCAGGCATTCGTGACCTTATTCAGCCGAATACTAAAGTGCTTTTCCTTGAGTCTCCTGGTTCCATTACCATGGAAGTGATGGATGTCCCTACCCTAGCAAGCATTGCACACGAACAAGACATCATTGTAATGTTGGATAACACATGGGGCGCGGGGGTGAACTTCTCACCATTCGAGCACGGCGTGGATATCTCTATCCAAGCAGCAACCAAATACATTGTTGGTCACTCAGATGTAATGCTGGGTACGGCGGTTGCGTCTGAGAAGTACTGGGATCAGCTACGCGAGCAGAGCTACCTAATGGGTCAATGTGTTTCTCCTGATGATGCATATCTAGGTCTGCGTGGTATTCGCACACTTGATGTACGCTTACGCCAACACGCGGAAAACAGTCTAAAAGTCGCGCAATGGTTAGCAGCTCGTCCTGAAGTTGACCACGTTCGTCACCCTGCTCTAGAGAGTTGTCCGGGTCACGAATTCTATAAACGCGATTTTACTGGTGGTAACGGTCTGTTCTCATTCGTGTTGAAAAGCTCGTACCCGAAAGCCACCACAGCATTGTTGGATGGTATGAAGCACTTCAGCATGGGTTATTCATGGGGTGGGTTTGAGAGTTTGATTTTAGCTAACGAGCCAAAGAGCTTTAATAGCTTGCGCACAGTGGCGAATCCAAATTTCGAAGGTACATTGGTACGTCTACACATTGGTTTAGAAGATGTAGAAGACTTAATCGCCGATCTTGAAGCTGGCTTTGCTCGATACAATGCATTAGTGCTAGAAAAAGAAGCCTCTTTATAAGCATTCAGAACAATTATTAAATAGCCTCGTACTGCGAGGCTATTTTTTTACCTCTCATTATAGAGTTACTAACTCATTGTCTTAATTAGAATTAACTAACATTCTAATATTCATCAATCCAATGTTAATTGAATCTGTTGATTTTCTTTTGAGTAATCACAGATTAAAACAATGTGCCACAAACGAACTTCTCAACCGCAAAACTTATCTCCTATTTTATAAAACTCATAAGAGGTCATACCACAAGGAGATAGTTTTGAAACTCAGATTCATAACAACAATGCTTTTCGTTTTAAGCACCCTACCTTTTGCATCTGCCAACGCCAGTGGTTACACAGAAACCAAATACCCCATCGTACTTGTCCATGGTTTATTTGGTTTTGATTCCCTTGCCGGAGTCGATTACTTCTATGGCATCCCACATGCTCTAACGAAAGATGGCGCGACGGTTTATGTCGCTCAAGTCTCCGCAACCAACAGCAGTGAAGCACGTGGAGAGCAGCTCTTGGCTCAAGTAGAAACGTTGCTTGCTGCTACAGGCGCGGAAAAGGTCAATTTGATTGGGCACAGCCATGGTGGACCAACAACACGTTATGTTGCTTCTGTACGCCCAGATTTAGTGGCGTCCGTTACCAGTATTGGAGGGGTGAACAAAGGATCAAAAGTAGCTGATATTGTGCGTGGAACGGTTCCTGAAGGCTCCATCAGTGAAGGTGTCGCGGTGAAGCTAGCAGAAGGGCTAGTGACTCTCATTAATCTACTTTCCGGTGGCACTGATCTCGACCAAGACCCACTAGCTTCCTTAGCGGCACTAACCACCGAAGGTTCTTTGGCGTTCAACCAGCATTACCCTGAAGGCATTCCAACCAGTGAATGTGGAAATGGAGACCTATTGGCGTCTAACGGTGTGCATTACTACTCATGGACTGGCTCTTCCAACTTTACCAACCTGTTTGATCCAACAGACGGCGCAATGGTGGTTTTAGGTTTGGCGTTTGATAGTCCAAATGATGGTCTCGTGGGCACGTGCAGCACTCACTTGGGGAAAGTGATTCGTGATGATTACAAGATGAATCATCTGGATGAAATCAACGGGCTGCTAGGTATCCATCATTTGTTCGAAACGGATCCAGTCACATTGTATCGCCAACACGCAAACCGCCTAAAACAGCAAGGTCTATAAGAAGGAAGCCATTATGAAGAAAGTCGCTCTCATCACCTTATTCATCGTATCACTCATTGGTGTAGGAGCGGCTTATCTGTTTCCATCGTCTCCACCTTCACAACTTATAAAAGCTCAGTCACAACAGGACACCAGTATTGATCTCTCTTCTCAAAAAGACTTCTTTGAATACACTCTGAGCGGTCTAGGAGAACAAAGCCTTGAAGAAATCAAAGCCAACGTAAAAACTGGTGAATCACAACTAGATTCACTGGGTATCAGCGCAGAACTGTTCGAAACTTACCTAGTCTACAAAGAAGCGTTATCCAAGCTAGAACCGTTCGAAGGAAATTCGTTGTCATTAAACGAACTGAAGCAGCTAAATGACGCAATCTTAGTGATGCAAAGCGCGTTTTTTACTGACGAACAAATTGCTCAACTTTTCGATGAAGAAAATCGCTTACGCCAGTTAGCAATAGATAAACTCACCATTCGAGAAACCGAATTAGACGCTGATTCTCAACAACAAATGCTTGAAGAAAACCTCGCCTCTCAACCTAAGTACATTCAACAAAGTGAGCGCAATAACGCGCTAGTGATTGAACTAAATCAGACCTCAGAAATGTCTGCACAGGAGAAGTATTTGGCTCGTGTTGGAGATCATCAACAATGATTTCCTCGGCGAAGAAGAAAAGAAAACAGAAATCGCCGGATTAAGAGAACAAAGCTTCGAGCAAAACCAATGGCGTCGCATAGAAGCTTTGGAAAGGATTCATGATAGTGAAGCGAACAATTAGCTCCTTGGAAACCGAGGAGCATTAAAAAAATATCAAAAAAGATAAATCACCCTACAAAACGCCTCGCAATTAAAACCTCACACCTCTGAGATATAACGCAAAGGAAAATGATTAAAAATCCAAGCATCACTTCTTTACAGTAGATGGAGATATATGAACGATTGAGCCCACTCAGTTTAAGCGCCCTTCAACACAAATAGTAAAAATAGGAATTATAAAAACTATAAATAGATTTAATGTAATGCGCATTGATAGGATTCGCGCCTATTCAAACATATCAGACAAATAAAAATGAAAAGGTTATTTCTAGCATCTCTTGTGTCAGCAACGTTGATTGGTTGTGGTGGTTCTGATGGTGGCTCAAAGCCATCCCCCCCACCTGTAAAACCAGAAACACCACAAGAGGTGATTACTGACCTAGCTATCTATATGGGTATTCCCGAAGACCGCGTGCGTGATATTTGTTCAGACGTTGCGTTTACCTGTACTTCTGAAGCAGATGAGGTTCGCGGTGCTGTCTCGACCTCTATTACTGATTCCCAGAACCTCCTTGGCTTTGGTACTACTGCTAAGGGTGAGTTCTGGAACGATGGTGAAATTGTATTCAAGGACGCACTTAAGCCTACTGAGGATCTTCAACCACCAGCATTCACTTTTGCTCTAGAAATCGAAGGCGAAGTAGTTGTTAGTCGAGTTGTTAAAGGCGTTGATGTTGAGTACAACCAAGAGACGCAATCAGCATCGGTAGACCTAACGGCATGGGTAGATGTTCACGCAAGTGATATGTCTAACTTCCTAAATCAATTGTCTGTACCAGGTGTAAAAGCAAATCTAACTGCCACGCTAGATCTTAAGAAACCTAATAGCGAAAGTAAGGTTTACGAATACAAGCGTGACCTAGATTCAGAAGGTTTCAAAGCTGTGTTCCTGACGTTGCAAGAAAAAAACGAAGCTTTCTACGAAGAACCAAAACCTCCGGTAGATCCAGAAACACCGAATCCTGAACCAAATAAAGCACCAGTGGTTCAGCCCTTAAAGAATTCTGTCGTTAAGGTGGGTGAACACGAAGTGCAACAAATCGTCTGGAGTGACGAAGGTGATGTCACCTTCAACCTAGAATCAAAAGCTGATTTCATTACTGTAAGCTCTACTGGTGGTATCGGATTCAACAACCCTACGGACAAGAACATTGGCTCTCATACATACAAAGTAGTTGTATCCGATGGTTCGCTAGAAACCGTAGTTGAGGGTAAGGTAGTTGTGGTACAACCACTAATCCCTACTAACCCAGACCTTGTTAACCATGCTCCTGTTTGGAATGAGTTGACAGTTAGTCCGGTAAATGAGGGTGATTGGGGCTCTATTTGGCTAAGCGCTTCAGATGCGAATGGTGACGCTCTAATCTATAGTCTCGTTTCTGCCCCTGAATGGGTGACAATACCTGAAGGTAGTGACCACTTAGATGTTAAACCTTCATACGAAGATTCTGGTGAGCATGAGATTGTTGTTAGTGTTAGTGATGGTTCGTTCAACGTTAAGAAAACAATCAACCTTGTGGTCAATAATGTTAACCGAGCGCCAGAATTTACTAAGTACCCTGAAGATACTGTCCGTGTTACTGCTGGTGGTGAACCCGTAACGGTTGAGGTGATGGCTAAAGATGCTGACGGCGATGCTATAACTTACAACTTAATCGACGCCCCTAAATGGGCTTCTATCGAGAAGAAAACAGGCGTGATCACGTTAGCTCCTGACCGAACAGTGGGAGACTTCCATAACTACATGACTGTAGCTGCGCATGACGGTATCACTGAGATTCAGTCAGGTTTTTATGTGCAAGCGGTAGAGGAAAACCGATTCCCGGATATCTATGAAGATGGCGATAAACTACACGCTGTTGTGGGTGAAAAATACACTATCAATCTTCGTATTGTTGATTCTGAAGACGATGTGGTAATTCCTACGTTGCACACTTCAGCTAACTTTATGGAGTTGAAGAATAACCCTACTAGTGATGATTACTACAACTGGTATATCGAAGTAACGCCACAATCAGGTGATGAAGGTGAGTACGAATACTACGTATCTGCTACTGACGATGCTCAATACTTAGGTAATGCAGGACTTACATACAAAGTTGTAGTTGATCCTAAGATAACTGTGCTTGGCTTGAACCTGAATGGTGCAGATACGCTATCTCGTACACAAGATGGTGCTACAACTGCACACCGTAACGGCGAAGAGGTTGCTATCGACTTGCACCTAACTCGTGGCGGTGAAGAAATAGATCCTGATTTCAGTCAGTGCGGTGGAAACCTAGACCTTAAGATTCATCGTTACTCAGAAGTACGTGAAGGTTGGTCATACGCAGACATTAGTTACACAATTGTTCAGCGAGATCCGTTCACAAATGAATGTGTGGCAGGTATGCATAATGAACAATACTTAGCTAAGCATGATGGTTCTTTAGTTTATCTACTAGGTAATGAGTACCCTGATTCGGCGACTGGCGGTTTAGAAATCCTACCTGCTATGCATCGTGGTTTTAACAAGCTAGATTACCCAATCTTTACAGCTCTTGACTATATGAGCTATGAGAACAAAGGTTACTCTTTAGAGTTGCCAAATGTTGAAGAAGGTGAGACAACAGTAACCATTAAAGAAATTAAAGGTTGGTGCTCAGATACTCGCACTTCAGATACAGGTAGCATGTTTGATGGTAAGTATGTTGTATCTCGTGGTTCTTGCTTTGGTTTAGAAGGCGAACACGCGAATAAGTACTTCTCTGAAGAAGTTGGAGCTTCTTCTTCAATTCCATTGGAGACGAAAGGCTCTAGCCCATTCTATTTGCCTGATGGAACAATGGCACTATTAGTGAATGCCCCAACTACTATTGAGGATTCACACTTAGAACTAATTGATCCTGCTACAGGTGAAGTAACTATCAAGGTTCTTGCTCGTGGTAACGTCAATGAAGAGTTCCCTCATTACAACAATGGTTACTTGGGTGGCATTAAATCTGTCATTGGAAACCTAATCTTCGGCGATGAAGGTACTATCTTTGACTTAGAAAAAGACAAGTACGTAATGGGTATTCGTGATGCCATTGCTATGAGTAGTTATGCTGAAGATTTCACAAGTTATGAGTTCTCACTTGCTGACATCGAAGGCGATTACGTTTACTCTCACAATGGTAGCGAATATGGCGAAGAGCCTGATGCTATAGCTCGCTTCAACTACAAGACTCAAAAACTAGATGTTATTAAACTCGGCGATGAAGGTAGTATGTTGTTCCAAGGTACTAAAGCTGAGTGGATTACTTCTAACGGTGTAATTTATAAAGCGGTTGATTTGAGCAACAATCGAGATGTTCACTACATGTTTCGAGATTATGAAACAGGTTCTGTAAAGACATTGCTAACCATTCCAGCAGGCGATGAAGACTCCGTTAACATCGAAATTGACCCAATTTAATAACTCTGAGTAGGGCATTCATTGAGTGCCTTACCCATCAGAGTTAACAACTCCTACGTTAGAAGCTATTTTAAATGAACAATAATAAAGGAGATCATCAACAATGATTTCCTCGGCGAAGAAGAAAAGAAAACAGAAATCGCCGGATTAAGAGAACAAAGCTTCGAGCAAAACCAATGGCGTCGCATCGAAGCTTTAGAACGGATTCATGATAGTGAATCTAAAAACTAATTCAGTTTTTTAGGACAACCAACAATATGGTCATCGACCATACCTACTGCTTGCATGAAGGCGTAGCAAATGGTCTCACCAACAAACTTAAAGCCTTTCTTTTTGAGGAACTTACTCATCGCTTTGGATTGTTCTGTCGATACTGGCACTTGGCTCATGTCTGTCCAGTGATTCACGATTGGTTTGCCATCAACAAATTGCCATAGCGCCGCGGAAAGGCTTCCGTATTCTTCTATCAATTGCTTTGCCGCTTTGGCATTACTGAATACCGAATTAATTTTGCCGCGATGCTTAACCACGTCGAAGTTTTCAACGATGAATTCGGTACGCACTTCATCGCGTTGAATCAGCTTATCTAAGTCATAGTTTTCAAACGCTTCTCGATAACCTTCACGCTTTTTCAAAATCGTAATCCAGCTTAAACCGGCTTGCGCACCTTCTAGCGTGATGAATTCGAACAATACCGTATCGTCGTGTACAGGCACACCCCATTCAGTATCGTGATATTCGCGTTCAAGTGGATGGTTCATCGCCCATGCACACGTATTCTGTTCCATATTTAATCCTTATAAAAACGCCCCTGACGTTAGCCAGAGGCGCTCTAGAACGTTACTTAAACTAAGTCGTTACTTCGGCACTGCCACCTTGTGGAATAGACGATACAACACTGGCACGACAATTAGTGTCAGTACGGTCGCAAAACCTAAACCAAACATGATGGTTACAGCCATTGGTTTAAAGAAGATATCCGGTAGTAGAGGAATCATACCTAGAATGGTTGTGATTGCAGCCATGCATACTGGACGCACACGACTTACTGCGGCATCCACCACTGCGTCGTACGCTTCTTTACCCGACTTCATTTCAATCTCAATCTGATCAAGCAGTACGATACCATTTTTCAGTACCATCCCCGACAGACTCAAGAAACCCAGTAATGCCATAAAGCCAAACGGCGTATTCAACACCAATAGACCGGTTGTCACACCAATTAATGCCAAAGGTACTGTCAACCAAACAATAAGAGGCTCTTTGATTGAGTTAAACAAGAAGATGGTGATCAAGAACATAAACAAGTAACCCATCGGCATCGTGGTAAACAACGACGCCTTCGCATCACCTGATGACTCATACTCACCACCCCACTCTAGTGAGTAACCTGGTGGCATTTCGATCGCTTCAATCTGCGGCTGTAGACGTGCTTGCAATGTTGCCGCTGTCTCTTCACCTAGGATATCTGGATCTGCCATTACCGTTAGCATGCGCTTACGGTTCTTACGCACAATGATAGGGTCTTCCCAACGCATGTCGTAACCCATAGTTACTTGTTGTAGAGGAATAAATTCACTCTGCGCTGGGCTCCAAATTTTCATGCCTTCGATGTTACGAATGTCGATACGCTCATCTTCCGGAAGACGCGCAACAATCGGCATCAGAGTTGTACCATCGCGGTATAAACCAATATTCATACCAGAGAAGGACATCGATAAGAAATCATCCACATCCGATTTAGTGATGCCGTAACGACGAGCTTGACTTTCATTAAACTGAGGCTCAAGCACTTGTGTACGTTCACGCCAATCGTGACGAATGTTCGTTGCTCCCGGGTCGGCGTACATCACATCCATCACTTGTGCAGCAATAGTACGCAGCACCGTTGGGTCAGAACCAATAATGCGCGCTTCAATCTTCGCACCGCCACCAGGACCCAATTCAATTTGCTTCAATTTGTAATTGATTGCTGGGTAGTTGGATTTGATGTGCTCTCTAAAGCGCTCCATAAGTGGTGCTAACGCTTCGTAGTTCTCGACACGCGTAGTGATCTCACCATAAGCCGCGTAGCTTTTCTCTGGGGCATAAGTCAGCATGAAGCGCTGCAAACCCTTACCTGCGGTGGTAGTGATATGTTCAACGTGATCTTGCTCAGCAAGCCAGCCTTCCAGTTCTTTCAGCGTATCATTCGTAGCTCGAATATCCGTACCCTCTGGCAACCAAACATCCAACTGGAAAATAGGGGTGGTTGAAGATGGGAAGAAGGCTTGTTTCACATAAGTGAAGCCGTAAACACTCGCCGCTAGACCTGCCACCAAGACAACAACAGTAAACCATGCTCGGCGCATACAGAAGCTTAAGAACTTCTTATACATAACGAAGATGATGCCATTGTATGGGTCATTGTCTTCGCCTTCACCACTCTTAATTTTCTGACCTTTGAAGAAAATATCAGCGAAGAAAGGCGTCAACGAAATAGCGGTAAACCAGCTCAGCATTAACGAGATAAGCAGTACGGTAAACAAGGTACCACAGTACTCACCTGTCGAGTCTTCTGATAGACCGATTGGCGCAAAAGCAGTAACAGCGATAACCGTCGCGCCTAAAAGCGGCCATTTGGTTTGCGTGACGATATCCGTCGCAGCTTGAAGTCTCGTTCGTCCTTTTTGAGTCCCGATGAGTATCCCTTCCACGACGACGATGGCGTTATCCACCAGCATACCCAGAGCAATAACCAATGCCCCAAGAGAGATACGTTGTAAATCGATGGCTAAGTACTTCATAAAAATGAAGGTACCTAGTACAGTCAGTAGCAAGATCAGACCAATAAGCAGACCTGAGCGTAAACCCATAAAGAACAATAGAACGATGATTACGATACCAACGGCTTGAGCCAAACTAATAACGAAGCCACTCACCGACTTATCTACTTCTTTTGGCTGATTGTAGATTTCTGAAATTTGAACGCCTACTGGCTGTTGGTACTTCAGTTCTGCAACTCGACGATCAAATGCCTTGCCAACTTCAACAACGTTGACCCCTTGAGCAAATGAAATCCCCAAGTTCAGCGCCAACTCACCGTTGTAGTTAATGATGTTGGTTGGAACTTCTACATAACCTCGTTTAATTTCGGCAACGTCTTTTAAGAAAATCAGACCTTGTGCACCAGACTCGGTGATCAATAAGTCACCTAGCTCATCTACGCTTTGAAACTCACCGGTAGGTTGAATACGAATGTACTCATCACCGATACGGATCGCACCTGCATCAGAAACTACGTTTTGGGTCGAAAGTAAGTTAAAAACGGTTGTCGGAGATAGCCCCAAACTGCTTAACTTTTTCATCGAGATTTCGATGAACACTTGCTCTTGCTGTTGACCAGATACCGAGACCTTACTTACCCCATCAACCAGTTCAAGTTCACGCCTTAAATAATCAACGTAATCGAGCAACTCTTTATAACTGTATCCGTCACCAGTTACCGCAAGCAAAATCCCGTATACATCGCCGAAGTCATCAATCACCGATGGGTCATTGACACCCGGTGGTAATGTACCTTTTAGGTCATTAACCTTACGACGTAGTTCATCCCAAATCTGTGGTAAATCATCCGGACCATAGTTGTTTTTCATGGTCACTGTAATTTGAGATAGACCACGACTGGAAATGGAGTTCACTTCATCCACGTAGGTTAATTGCTGAATCGCTTTCTCTATCGGATAAGTAACTTCTTCTTCCACTTGTTGTGGCGTTGCCCCCGGATAAGAGGTCACTACCATTGCGTCTTTGATAGTAAAGGCTGGATCTTCAAGACGCCCTAATCCAAAGAACGCCGCAACACCACCAATCAAGAAGATCAGCGACACCATCCAACTGATTACGCGGTTTCTAATGAAATACGCCGCAATACCCGTTACGTTTTCATCATCTTGTTGAGGCGCAACGTTATTTTGTTCACTCATTGAGTTGCCTCCTGCTTAACCACTTCCACTTTCATGCCTTCTCTCAATCGAGCCACACCTGCGACAACGACTTTGTCATCAAGCTCTAGACCATCAAGAATTTGAACCGATGTTTTTGATGCTTTGCCCGCTCGTACTTGCTTGCGAGTGACGGTATTGTCGTCATTTAGCACCCAAACAAATTTGTTTTCTCGGCTTAAATCATCGCCATCAGCATTGAAAATCGCTTCGATCGGAACATTGATACCAACATTCAATTCCAAGCCAACATTCTCATCTTTAGACGTCACATCAACAGCCATACCGTCAAGAATGTACTCTTGCTCTGGCATAGGCAGTGATAAGGTGACGGTAAATGTGCCAGTATCTGGATCTGGTTCGGTCGTGAATTCTTTGATGTGGGCTTTGTATTCATTACCACTTGGTACACGAACCACCGCATCAATTTTGGCAAGATTTTCCGACGTCGGCGGCTGTTTGACATAGAGGCGATCCGGAAGTTGGATCAGCACTTCAACACGATCAACACTATGAATGTTCACGATGTACTGCCCAACTTGAATATTCTCAAACTGGTCAACGTTGACGCGTGAGATGATGCCGTCAACAGGCGCTTTAAGTTGAGTAAAAGACAGTCGAAGTTTGGCTAACTCCAATTCAGCAAGTGCGATTTGACGTTGTGCTGCAATCTCATCGAATTGAGATTTCGCTAATAAACCTTTTTTCACCAAAGGTGCAGAGCGACGATACTGGCTATCGACGACGGAAAAACGTGCCGAAGCATTATCAACATCAAGCTGATAATCCGTAGGATCCAGTGTGGCAATGACATCGCCTTTAATGACTTTATCACCCTCTTTCACCAGCACTCGGCTCACCTCACCCGCAACACGGAAACTCAAATGCGAACGGTCAGCCGCATTGGCAATAGCAGGGAAATAAAGATTATCATCGACTCGCTTTCCTTCCAGAGAAGCGACTCTCACACGAGGTGTTTCTAGTTCTCTTTCAGGTCCTTTGTCACCACAACCAGCGAGCAATACCGCAGAGCAAAGCGTCGTTAAAGCTAAGATTCCTTTCATGTTACAGCCCTCGCTCCTTAACCCATTCTCGAACCTTAATACCCGGTTCGATCACGTTCACGCCAGAGATAATGATTTGATCACCATCTTGCAGTCCTTCCTCGATTTGCTGCTTATCGTTTAACGCGACGGACACTTTCTCAACAATACCTTGGTCATTGACACGCCAAACACAGGTTTTGCCATCTTCAGTAAATATCGCGGAGCTTGGAATTCGGGTGGCACCTGCATTTTCAGAAACTAAATGCACGTTACCGGACATACCCGGCAATATCCCCACCCCTTCTGGTCGTTCCATTACCATGGTGACTTTGTAACTACCAGTTTTAGGGTCTGCTTCAGTATCAATTTCTTGGAAGGTTAACTCGAAAGAACGCTCTGGGAATGCATCAAACGTCATGGAGGCGTACGCATTTGCACCTTGAGTAAATTTACTTAACAAGTGATCAGGCAGTTGGAACAGTACCTTCATTACTTGGTTGGTCTGAATATTCATGACGCCTTCTTTTGCCGCCACATACTCATGGTTTTCTGCTGGGAGATAAGAAATCGTGCCGTCATAAGGGGCAACAAGTTTGGTGTATCTTAGGTTTGCTTTTGCCTGATTCCACTGGGCTTTGGCCGAGTTGTGATTGGCTTTTGCTGCATCAAAATCTTGTTCCGAGACCACTTGTTCTTTACGAAGCTTTTTCGAACGCTCGTATTGAACGTCAGCAAGGGTGTAATTTGCACGGGCTTGTTTTTCGAGTAGTGAATACTCATCGGGGTTGAGCACGGCAAGCACATCGCCTTTATTGACCATTTGACCTGCGTTTACTTCTATCGATTGAAGCAAACCAGGGACACGAAATGCGAGTACTGCTCGGTCACCAGCTTCTGTAGTGGCAGGAAAATGTCTTTCAAACTGAGCATTGCCTACAGAAACAGTGAAGAGTTTGGCGGGCCGAGATTCGGGTTCAGGGACTGGTGGCAGCTCTTTACCACACCCCGAAAGAACCGTCATGACAGCGATTGGAATGAGCGCTTTTCTCATGTGAATTCATCCATTTAACATCCATTCTTTTTAAGGTAGATGAATTTATGACATTCTTCTAGAGCATCTGAATCTAATTTTTCTTTAAAATGAGCTATTTGAGACAAAAATAAAGCAGACCGAGGTCTGCTTTATCAATAAATTCATAATTAATTATCAGAGCTTATTAAATTCTCTGTTTACGCGATAGGCATCAGAGGTGACATACGCTTCCATACTTCGAATCTTATTATCAAGACGACTGAAGTCGTTTTCTAGCACACTGAGCAACTGATCTGGGCTTTGCCCTTTTTGCCACGGTTTGCTCTTCAATGTATGTTCCTGTTGCGACTTAATGTTTTCGGTATAAGTCATTGGCTGCTTTTCTAACATGAAGGTCATCGCAATGTATGCCAACAAGACAAGGAAAGTACCACCAAGCAAGGCTGCGGAAATCACAACGATACGAATCAACCAAACTTCTGCACCAAAGTAGTTTGCCACTCCGGCACACACGCCGGAGATTTTACCGTTTACAGGGTCACGATACAGTTCTCGTTTACTCATACTTGCGTCTCCACGTTGGGGATTCTGCATCTAGGATACGCTCCAATGTATCAACTCGAGACTGCATCGCTTCCGCTTTCTCAGACAGCACCTGAAGACGCTCTAGATCTTGGCTCGACAGTGCACTATCTGCTTTGCGTTTGCTGCGATAGTGTAAGAAGAGCCATAGTGGAGCGACAAAGATTAAAAAGACAATCAATGGTCCAGTAATAAAAAATGTCGACATAAATGGCTCCTTTCTTATTTATTGTTTGATGACATCTGTTCTTTCAGTTTTGCCAACTCTTTTTCGATTTCATCTTGTGCTTGTAGCTCGGCAAACTCTTGGTCTAAAGATTTTGCGTTGCCAGTTTTTGCGTAAAGATCTGCTTCTGCTTCCATCTCGTCAATTTTACGAGAGTACTGTTCGAACTTTGCCATCGCTTCGTTTGTGCGACCTGCATGCAGTTGTTTTTGAACATCACGACGGTTAGATGCCGTTTGGTTGCGAATTGCTAATGCTTGTTGCTTAGCGCGCGTTTCAGCAATTTTGTTTTCTAGTTTACCGATTTCACCGGTTAGCTTCTCGATGGTTTCTTCAACCAACGTTTGCTCAGTATGAAGACCTTTAATGACTTGCTCTAACTTTTGCTTTTCAATCAGAGCTGCGCGAGCCAAATCTTCACGCTCTTTCACTAGAGCTAGGCTTGCTTTTTGCCCCCACTCAGTGATTTGCTCTTCTAGAGCTTCGACTTTGCGAGCCAACTCTTTTTTATCTGCAATCGCTTTAGCCGAGTTAGTACGCACTTCTACAAGTGTGTCTTCCATTTCTTGGATGATAAGACGGATCATTTTTTCAGGATCTTCCGCCTTGTCTAGCAATGCACTGATGTTTGAGTTAACGATATCTGCAAAACGAGAAAAAATACCCATAACGGAACTCCTCTTTTTTCCTATTAAAACTCGACAAGGCGGTTATTCACCTTGTGTCTCCATTTAGATACTACAAGTAGCGTGCCAACTTTTATTTCCCTTAATAAACAGCAAGTTAAGCATTTTGTTGTTGTTGCATACCGTTATGCTATGATGGTTTTTACCAACTGTTGGTAAATTTCACCAACTCCAATACTGTAAATCATGGCAAGATAGAAAATAAGAAGGATTTTATGAAGCAAAACCTCATCGGTGAATCGCCTGCTTTTCTCGCCGTATTAGATAAAGTATCACAACTTGCGCCAATTGAGCGCCCTGTCCTCATAATTGGAGAACGAGGCACAGGTAAAGAACTCATCGCGCAACGTTTACACTATTTATCAAAGCGTTGGGATAAACCACTGCTTTCCCTAAACTGTGCGACATTAAGCGAAGGTTTGATTGATTCTGAGCTTTTTGGTCATGAGTCCGGCTCATTTACTGGCTCTAAAGGCAAGCACAAAGGACGTTTTGAACGCGCAGAGGGTGGCACACTATTTCTCGATGAATTGGCGACCGCTCCTCTCCTCGTTCAAGAAAAACTTTTGCGTGTGATTGAATATGGGGAATACGAGCGCGTTGGGGGGCATACTGCATTAAACGCCGATGTACGTTTGGTGTGTGCAACCAATGCAGACTTACCAAAGTTGGCCGAACAAGGCGATTTCCGAGCAGATTTACTCGATCGCTTGGCGTTTGACGTCATCATGCTTCCTCCTTTACGTGAAAGAAAAGAAGACATTCTCTCTCTTGCCGAGCATTACGCGATCAAAATGTGTCGTGAACTCCAACTTGAATACTTCGTCGGTTTTACGGAGCAAGCACAGCAATCGCTCCTAGACTACGAATGGCCAGGTAACGTACGTGAACTTAAGAATGTCATTGAGCGTGCCATATACCGTCATGGATTGAACTCAGATCCGATTGAACACTTGATCTTTAACCCATTTGAAACGGGTTGGGAGAACGCATTGGGTCACTCTGCGAGTCAAGAAGAACCAGAAACAACACAAGCCGCACAAAAAGCAGAAATACACTTCCCGTTGGATTACAAGCAGTGGCAAGAAGACCAAGATATTGAATTGCTCAACCGTGCGTTGGAAGAAGCCAAGTTTAACCAGCGTCAAGCCGCAGAGCTGTTAGGTCTGAGCTACCATCAACTAAGAGGCATGGTGAGAAAGTATGGCTTAGTTGGTCAAGGATAAACGTCCTTGCACCAAGTTAACTATCATTGCTCTCTAGCGATGTCTCACTCTATCAATTGATCACTATACCCAAGTGACTTCAAGATGCAGGATTCAGAGCGTTATCTCTGGTTCCCTGTTTAATGAAAGTAAGCAAGGAAGACAACGCTGGATAATAATCGGCTCTTTCCTAGCGGTTTGACACAGCAGCCAGGTCAATAGCACGCTCTCGAAGGGCGAGTTGACTTGGGTATATAATGATAAAACGAACCGCGGTGCGAAAGGCGCTATTGCACGTACGTTGTGAGCAATTTCAAGAGGCAAAACAGGTCAACGACCAGAAATGATACGGTAATTTGATCTAACACCCTGCAGCTCAACGATTTTATGTTTGGAGCGAGTTGGCAAAAGTGATAAATTAGCGAGATCATTTTCGCTTGTCATACCCGATGCTATAACGCGCTGGGAGCAAGCAAAGTCCAATGACCATTTCATATTATGAATGCTTTTATAAGACTATCGCTGAGCCTAATTGGTATTAGCTTACTCACCGCCTGTGGTGACGAAATCGATCACAATGATATTCGAGAGAATGGCTTTGTGTTTTGTGGGCAAGGTAAGCCAACCACATTCAACCCTCAGCTAATTGACAGCGGCATTACAGCCGAAGCATTAAGTCCTCAGCTTTATGACACGCTGCTCACGCTCGATCCTAAATCTCATCAACCCATCGCGAACCTTGCTGAGAGCTGGTCGGTGAATGAAGAAGGCACCGAATATACGTTTAATCTTAAACGTGGTGTTCAGTTCCAAAAGACTTCATGGTTTACACCAACTCGACCATTCAACGCGCAAGACGTGGTATTTAGCTTTAAGCGAATCATTGATGTAGACCATCCGTTTCACGACGTCGGTGGTGGTTTTTATCCATGGTTTGCAGGTTTAGATTTCCAAAACCTAGTTAAAGATGTGATTGCGCTGGATGACCACACGGTTAAATTTGTTCTGACTCAACCTAACTTTGCTTTTTTGGCAAACATTGCCACCAGCCATGCTGTGCTTCTCTCTGCAGAATATGGTCAGCAGTTAGCAGCAAAGGATGAGAAAGCACAAATTGATATGCTGCCTATCGGTACCGGTCCATATCAACTAAAAGAGTATCAAGTGAACGACTTGATTCGTTTAGAGCGCCATCCTAAATACTGGAAATCGCCGGCAAAAATGGAGCAAGTCGTATTCGATATTTCCCACCGTGGTACGGGCACACTCGCTAAGCTACTGAGAAATGAGTGCGATGTCTTGGCTTCACCGATCTCTAGCCAAATCCCGATCATCCAAGAAACAGAAGAGCTGGAATTAACCGCAACACCTGCTAACAACGTGTCCTTTATTGCGATTAATACTGAGCACCCTGCTCTGCGCGATGCTCGAGTTCGCCAAGCCTTGAATCTGGCGATCAACCGCCAGAACATTCTTGACTCGGTTTATTACGGTACGGGGACTCAAGCTTATACACTGCTTCCTCCGAACTCTTGGGCTTACCAAAAAGACAGCGTGAAAATACGTTATGACCGTAATTATGCTTTAGCCCTACTTCGAGAAGCAGGTTACGAGAAAGGTCTGCAACTGACGATGTGGGTCCCATTAGAGCCTCGCGCTTTCAACCCTAGCCCGCGTAAAACCGCAGAGCTTATCCAAGCTAACTTTGCCGATATCGGTGTTGAGTTACGCCTACTGACCGATGATCGCTTTGAGCGCACACAGCTCGAAACCATCAACGATGTTGATTTGCTCTTAACTGGCTGGATTGGTGATACTGGCGATCCTGACAACTTCTTCCGTCCGCTGCTTTCTTGTGAATCTGAGCGGGTGGGTTTAAACGTTTCAATGTGGTGTAACGATGATTTTGACTTCCTGCTCGATCTCGCATTAGAGACACAGCAGCAGCGTTACCGCTTGAACCTATACCGCCAAGCGCAGAATATTCTGAATGAAGAGTTTCCAGTTATCCCATTAGCTCACGGCGTTCAGTTCCGTGTTCACGATAAATCGCTGAAAGGTTTTAAATCGAGCCCTTTCAATGCGCAACCTTTTGATAGAGTTGAGAGAATTCATTAATGTTTTGGTACGCCGTAAGACGTCTTAATCTATTTGTCATCACTTTGATGATTCTCACTTTGGTGGGCTTTTCACTCTTGCGTTTGGATCCAACATCTCATTGGGCAAATGTAGAGTTTTGGTCGGGCTGGCAAAGCTACCTAGTTGAGTTGTCTCAGCTCAATTTCGGTATCAGCAAAAATGGCAACCCAATCTATGAAGAGTTAGCGGTGGTGTTCCCTGCAACGCTAGAGCTATGCTTTTTCGCCTTTGTTGTGTCACTGCTGATCGGTATTCCACTCGGTACAATAGCGGGCATGAAACAAGGCAAATGGCTAGATACCAGCATCTCGTTCGTTTCTATGTCTGGTTATTCCGCCCCAATTTTCTGGGTTGCGCTGATGTTGATTATGGTCTTTTCACTTCAATATCATGTCTTCCCTGTCGCGGGACGCTATGATCTTCTTTACGAAATTGACCATGTGACAGGCTTCGCCATTATCGATGCATTTATGGCAAAAGGTGAATACCGAGCTCATGCGCTACAAAGCGTTATTGAGCATATGGTTCTTCCTTGTTTGGTTCTGGCTCTAACGCCGACCACACAGGTCATCGGTTTGATGCGTGCATCAGTGGCAGAAGTGATGAGCCAAAACTACATCCGTGCGGCGCGAATCAAAGGTTTATCAAACCGTGAGATCGTGACACAACACGTATTACGCAATGCGATTCCACCCATCATTCCAAAGGTTGGGGTTCAGCTTTCAAGCATGATTACGTTAGCTATCATTACTGAGTCTATCTTCAACTGGCCAGGCATTGGGCGCTGGTTGTTGGACGCTCTTTCGAATCAAGACTATGCGTCAATTCAAGCTGGTGTCATGGTTCTGGCGACCCTTGTTTTAACTGCCAACATCCTTTCGGATTTGATTGGTGCCATGATCAACCCTCTGGTGAGAAAGGAATGGTATGCTAACAAATAACGTCTATCAGGAAGAGCGCATTCCGACTCAGTTCGAACGATTCTGGCGTAGCTACCGCGCGAACAGCTTGGCAATGTTTGGCTTGTGGTGCTTAATCTTCATTGTGCTGATCACCATTTTTGCACCTTTAATTGCCCCTTATGATCCTCAAGCTCAATCTGGCGAATTGCTTGTGCCGCCATCATGGGCACCAGCTGGCACGGTTGACTACTTCCTAGGGACTGACGATTTAGGTCGTGACATTCTTTCGCGCCTTATTATGGGCTCTCAACTGACGTTCGGAGCTGCAGTTGCAATTACGGCGATAGCAGCGTTGATCGGTTGTTTCATTGGTGTTTTAGCCGGCATGACTAAAGGTCTGCTCTCCAGTACCCTAAACCACTTGCTCGACACCGTGATGTCTATTCCATCACTACTGCTTGCGATCATTTTCGTGGCATTCTTAGGCTTTGGTGAATTCAATATTCTTCTGGCCATCTGCTTAGCTCTGATCCCACGTTTTATCCGTTCGGTCTATATTGCCGTGCATACCGAGGTTGAAAAAGATTACATCATGGCAGCACGTCTGGATGGTGCGAACGATTTTTATCTGCTGTGGAACTCTATTTTACCTAACGTATTAACGGTTATCGCCGCAGAAATTACCCTTGCACTCTCAGTTGCTATTCTAGATATCACTGCGCTTGGTTTCCTCGGCTTAGGTGCTCAAGCACCAAGTACTGAATGGGGAGCAATTCTAGGTGACTCTGTTGAGCTCATTTACATTGCACCATGGACAGTAACACTACCAGGTCTCACCATTATGTTTACCGTGGTTGTTCTAAACTTAGTGGGTGAAGGTGTACGCCAAGCTCTCAATGCGGGGATCGAATAATGCCGTTATTAGATATTCGACATTTAACCATTGAAATTGAAACGCCCTCAGGTTTGGTGAAAGCGGTAGACCGCATGAGTATTACCCTGAATGAAGGGGAAATCCGTGGTTTAGTAGGCGAATCAGGCTCGGGCAAAAGCTTGGTGGCCAAAGCCATTGTAGGCGTTTGTAAAGACAACTGGAAAGTGACCGCAGACCGAATGCGTCTTGGCAATATTGACCTGCTTCAACTGACGCCAAAAGAACGCCGAAGAGTGATTGCGCGAGACATCGCCATGATATTCCAAGAGCCTTCGACGTGTTTGGATCCCTCAGAAGAAGTAGGACGTCAGTTGATAGAATCGATCCCGTCTCGCTCTTTTGAAGGTAAATGGTGGGAACGTTTTAAGTGGCGTAAAAAACAAGCCATCGCTCTACTCCATAAAGTGGGTATCAAAGATCATAAACGCTTAATGGGCAGCTACCCTTACGAGCTAACTGATGGTGAATGTCAAAAAGTCATGATCGCAATGGCTATTGCAACTAAGCCAAAAATCTTGATTGCTGACGAACCAACAAACGACCTTGACCCAATTACACAATCGCAAATCTTGCGTTTGTTGAGTCGTATGAACCAACTCAACAACACCACCATTGTGTTGATCGGGCACGACTTGACGACCATTACACAATGGGCAAATCGCATTACCGTAATGTACTGTGGTCAATCGGTGGAATCAGCAGATACCGATAAACTCATCGAAGCACCTAAACACCCTTATACTGCTGCGCTGCTAAAAGCGATGCCCGATTTCAATGATTGGATTCCTCATAAACAGAAACTGCAATCGCTGCCAGGATCAATCCCTCCGTTGCAGCACTTACCGATTGGTTGCCGTTTAGGACCTCGTTGTCCTTATGCACAAAGACAATGTGTCGAAATTCCGCATACCAAACGAATTAAGAACCATAAATTTAACTGCCACTTCCCATTGAACACGGAGAAACATTCATGAGTGCGTTGCTTGAAGTCGATAACCTATCGAAACAGTTTGTCACGCGCTCAGGTCTGTTCAAACGCACAGTCAAAGAGGCAGTAAAGCCGGTCAGCTTCAGTTTAGAGCCGGGGCAAACTATCGGCTTTATCGGACAAAATGGTTCAGGCAAATCGACGCTAGCACGTATGTTAGCTGGCGTTGTTGAGCCGAGTTCTGGTGAGATTCGAGTGAACGGTGAACGTCTCGAACACAAAGATTACTCGACGCGCTGTAAGCTGATTCGCATGATTTTCCAAGACCCAAACACCTCTTTGAACCCACGAATTCAGATAGGTCGAATTTTGGAAGGTCCGTTAAAGCGAAACACGAACATGCCGCCAGATGCACGTATGAAGCGTGTGAAAGAAACCTTACTTCGAGTTGGTCTGCTGCCGGAACATGCGTACTTCTACCCTCAAATGCTCGCAGCAGGTCAGAAACAACGCGTGTGCCTTGCTCGTGCATTGATCCTTCAGCCTTCGATCATTGTGGCTGACGAAGCACTCAACGGTCTCGACATGGCGATGCGCTCTCAGATCATCAACCTCTTCTTAGAACTGCAAGAAGAGATGGGACTGTCCTTTGTTTATGTATCTCAGCATATTGGGATCGTAAAACACATTACCGACAAAGTGATGGTGATGCACGAAGGCGAAGTTGTGGAGTTTGGTGAAACTAACCAAGTACTTACCAATCCAGAGCACGCTATTACTCAACGATTGGTCGAGAGTCACTTTTACAAAGCGCCAAGCCACTAATCCTTGTCTCTCAGAAAATCGTAAATTACTGACAAAAATAACAAAGCCTGCATCAACGCAGGCTTTTTAGTATTACTGGATATCAAGACGCGACTCGCCCCAATTAGCGACGGCTTTCTTGTTTGCGCAGTTCAAAATCAAATTCGTCAGGAAAAAGAACAACACCTTCTTCATTCTGGTTTGGGAAAACCACGACAGAGAGCTCATCGTCTTCTAAACCGGACGTCCAGCGACTGTGCCACTTGTTCAATGAAATAGCTTCCGGCTCACATTCTTCCCAGTCACCCGTTGCCCATTGCTGTGCAAACTCTTCGTTTGGCCAAACTGGTACACAATCGTCATCTTCTGTGTTTAGCATGACACAACCGTGTTCGTCTTTCAGAATCCACACTTTGCGGTTCGCTACGATTTCTTTTACGCAGTATTTCAAACGCTGCTCTTCATTGTAGCGGTTAATGGTGTCCATCTGCTCTTGGGTTAATGCTTCAGACATAGTCGTCTCCTATTTCCCATAGAAAAATGCCCACCGAAGGGCGGGCATCTAAAGTATAAACTGGTAACAATGAAATTACGCAAGCTCAGTTTGAAGCCAAGGCCAACCTTGCTTCTTACGGCTTAGCGTGTTTTCCATCATTAGCATGCCATCTTTCTCATGCTTAACAAGCTTCTCAGCCCACTCACCTTTGTATAGAAGACGAGTTTGAGCAGTAGTGATGTCTGTTAGCATCACTGCCGCGAATGCTAGGTTGTCGTTTGCACAACGCGCCTCTAGATCAGCTTCTAGCGCATCGATCATGCCATCCACTTGCTCAAGAGTTGCAAGCTCAACCTGACCTACAACTACGTCACGACCGTTGAATGGGTAACCTTTCAGGTCTTTTTCAACAAGCTCAGCAGCAGATAGACCTTCGATGTTTGTCTTAGCAATTAGAAGATCTTTAGTGAATGCGTCAACATCTTGCACGTCTGCGATTGCCGCTAGTTCAGCAACAGCGTCTTTGTCTTTTTGAGTACAAGTTGGAGAAGCAAAACCAACAGTGTCAGATAGAATAGCTGACATCATTAGCTTAGCGATTTGAGGTGTGATCTCGTGACCTTCAATCTTGAACATGTTGAATAGTACTGTGTTAGTACAACCAACAGGCCAGATCCATGCTTCCATTGGGTTTACTGTCATCACATCACCTAGACGGTGGTGGTCAACGATACCCGCGATTTCAGCTTCAGCGATGTCGTCTGGTGCTTGCGCTAGATCTGAGTAATCTACTAGCCAAACTGTTTCACCCGCAACTGAAGTACGTAGCTCAGGAACTTCTGCGCCAGCTACTTCTAAGATGTGCTGAGTTTCACGGTTAATTTCGCCCTGACGAATTGGCATTGCTTCAACACCACGCGCCTTTAGAAGTTCAGTTGCAACTAGTGCACTACAAATACTGTCACTGTCTGGGTTCTTATGACCTACAACTAGAATCATGTCTCTTCCTATTCAAGTCAATTTGATGGCTTCCTAACGGGGTGAATTACGTAACGAATTGCACCAAGGAAGCGAGTTTGCTCACAAAGGCGGTTACTTTACCTGAAATTTTGCTTTTGTCCTAATTTCAAAACGTAAAAAAGACTCAATAAATTCACTCGACAAGCACAACACACAGGATTCATTCAATAGAGGTCGTTTATACCCAAGTGACTTCAAGATGCAGGATTCAGAGCGTTGTCATTGATTCGAGAGCAAGGAAAACAACGCAGTGTAATAACCAGCTCTTTCCAAGTTGTTTGACGCAGCCATTTGTTTGACTAAAAAAGCGAGTCAAAGACACGCTCCCAAAGGGCGCTCTTTGCAAATATAAGGGCCTTGGCTTGTATACTTTGTTGCCGATTCTT
>NZ_JAKRGG010000059.1:0-16649 GCF_022347645.1 Vibrio sp. MMH1-50 | reverse complement strand
CGATTCTTGATTTAGAATGACTAGATCTTTAAATCGCCGCCGCGTCTACAAACCAAGTCATTCTCGCTGAACCTAGCATCTCGACGTTACTTGGGTATACTCACGCCACCGTTGTTGTTCAAAGCCTTATAGTGAATAAAAGTAGCATGATCGCTGAATGCAGAGGCGTCACTAAAAAGTGGTGGGCACTTAATAAAACTTCCTTAACTTGAGAACCGTCGACTCAACATCTCGAAGCTTACGTAAACGAACGCTGAGAAAGCTCTGATTGATACCCACAGTTTCAGTGGCTAAGCGCTGGCTTTTTCCTTCGACTAAGTGCATTCGAAGTGCTTTTATTAATACTGCTGAGCGAATTTTAGTAAGCTGAATCAATAACATCAGTTGTTCTTCTGAAACTTGACCTCTTCTAAGTGCCATCACCTTTTCTCCTTGAGCGCAGAGTTTAAATTGCCTTATGAATAGTCAAACTTTTTAATTTCGGTATTGGCGTAAGAACTCGCCGAAACCAAGATCCCCGGTCCAAAAATTAATCGCGTGTTCAACGCCTTGGCTGGTGTAGGTTGCCCCACTGATTCCATCGACAGAGTAAGCGTCTTGTGTATTGCGCCCTTCCTGTACGATACGAATCGATGGATGACCATGGTCGAATAAAGGCTTGTCTTTGAACTGCTTTGTCCAGTTAGCGTTATCGGTAATCTCCGCCCCTAATCCTGCGCTCTCCCCATGTTTGTAAAACGACAGACTCGCAATGTGGTAATTGTCGCTATAGAGGGCTAAGTAGCCATAAATCAAACCAAACTTACCTTCACCACGGATTGGCAAAACAATTCGAGAGACTTGCCCGTTATCATCTTTAATCAAATACACAGGCAACCTATTTTCACGCATTTTTATCCCAGCAAGATCATCACGGGAAGATAGCTTTACTGCATTACTTGAGTCGATGGGAAATGCAGAGAATGACTCGTCTACACTCATGAAAGCATCGCGATATTCGCCACTATCAAGGTCGACGGCTTCAACCGATACATATTGCTCCATCAATTTCTTCATCGGCATACGCTTGTCCATTAACCCTGCCGATTCCGCGAGGGTAAGACGCTGATCCAACTGCGTCAATTTAGGTGGATCTTTCTTTGCTTGCTCGGGTTCAGAACAACCACTCAAACTAAACAACGCTGCTGCGACCAACGCCAAACCTATTCGTACTTTCATTGAGCCACCTTATTTCAGTTTACGAGGCACCACTTGCGCGATCACTTTGAAGTCACCTTGATTGGTGTTTACTACCATCGTCAGGTACTCACCAAGTTCTAATTCACGCTTTGGACCAAACATCATGAAATGGTGTGTATTTGGCGTAAACGCGAGTTTTTTATGTGCAGGAATAGTGATGCTTTTCACCATAAACATTTTGCGCTTACCCGCTTCATACTTCGTCCCGTGTAGCATGGTCTTGTCGAATTCATCCACTTTGAAGCCATTGATGACTAAAGCTTCATCTGAGTTATTGTGAATGGTCATTTTCGACCCCGTTCCCTTTGCACCGCTGGCTAACTGAAAGATGACTGGTGATTCAATTTGTACTTTTTCTTGTAAGTTTTCAGTCGCCCAAGCAGAAGACATCATGGCAAAGACAGTAATCAGAGCGGTCAAAAACGGGCGGAATTTTGTAAGTGACATTTGGTTGATTCCTAAAATGATTAAAGTTGAGAGATGACCTTGTCCAGATCCATACTCGCTGAATAGCCGATGTGCATGTCCACCAGCTTTCCATCGCGATTAATGAGGTAAGTTGTGGGTGTCACCCCAATAGAGAAACGTTCTTTAGTGATGCCCAATTGATCTTTCACCATAGGAAATGAAAACCCATACTTGGTGGCGTATTCATTTAAGTCGACCTCGTAGTCATCAATGTTAATCGCTATCACTGCGACTTCATCGCTTCGACGTGCATATACGTCTTGCCATTTCTTCATCATGGCAATGCACGCACCGCAGGTGGAAGACCAAAATTCCAGAACAATTTTCTTACCTTGATAGCTTTCAAGGCTTACCGTTTGTTGCGCCGCATTCATTGCAGCAATATCAGGACTCAGTTGCCCGATTTGTGCTTTTTGGTCTTTACAACCAAATAGCGCAAGCATGGCTAACAGCGCGATCACGTAACGGCGTTTATGCCACATCTAACACCTCCTCTCCGATGTACTTGCCGTGTTGGAGGCGGATGATTCGGTCCGTGTACTGACCTAAGCTTGGGTTGTGGGTGACCATAATGATGGTTCGGTTTTGTGCATGGAGTTTTTGGAAAATATCGAGGACGATTTTTTCGTTCTCCTCGTCCAAGTTACCAGTGGGTTCGTCAGCAAACAGGATCGGGCTTTCATTCACAATCGCGCGAGCGATGCATACACGCTGCTGCTCACCACCGGAAAGCTGACTCGGCAAGTGTTCAAAGCGGTGCCCTAGACCTACTTGTTCTAACACTCGCTTTGCTGCTTCTTCATCGGGCACACTATGGTAATGCTGCGCAAGCATCACGTTCTCCAGAGCAGTGAGATAAGGAATGAGATGAAACTGCTGGAAGACCAGACCGATTTTCTCTGCTCGAAATGCTCGTCGCCCTTCTTCATCTAGGCTGTCCGCTTCCTCACCATCGAGGAACACCTTGCCTGAGGTCGGATTGTCCAAACAGCTGAGGATATTCATTAAGGTCGTTTTACCTGAGCCCGACGCGCCCATAATGGCAACAAACTCCCCTTTCTTGACCTCAATATTGATGTCGTCCAACGCATGAACTTGGTCAAAAACCTTGCATAAGCCTTCGGTCTTAATAGCGTAATCTGACATGGTTAATCTCCTTTGAGCACTTTAGCCGGATCGATACGAATGGCTCTGATGGTTGGAAGCGTTGCAGCCACTAAAGCCGCAGCGAAAGAAAGTAAGCTAGTGATAACCAGCACAGGGAAACGTAAATCAATGGTGGCGTTAAACACCGAATGTCCAAGAAATTGCGCTAACACATAGCCGATTAGCAACCCTGCCATAACTGCGGCAAAGGTAATGGCAAGAGTTTCAACAACAATCTGACGAGTAATGGATTGATTGGATGCGCCCAAAGACTTTTGTAGTGCGAACTCATAACGTCGCTCAGAAATCATCGACGTCATGGTTGTATTCACGCATAAGGTAGACAACACTAAAATGACCAAAGCGACGATGCCCATTAACAGCTTAATCTTATTGAGTACTTTACCTTCCGATGCTGACACCTTTCGGATAGGACGAACAAGCAAGTCTGGGTACTGCTGCTTCAAAGTCGATTCAAACTGCCCTACCTGACCTTTATCATTCGTTAGACTGAACATGGCAAAATTGATTTCATCCCCTTTGTTCAACCATTTTTGTACGAACGGTAGGTTTACAATTAGGTAGTTATCTTCATCCGAACCTGACTCAATGATGCCCTTAATCTTGAACGTATAACGGTCACTTTTGTTGTAGACCGTCAGATCAGAGCCAACTTTGAGTTCTAATTTCTCTGCCAGTTTCTTTCCGATCATGACATTCCGATCATCAAAAGAGACACCAATCCATCGACCTTCCACTTGCCAATAAGGAACCAGTTTTTTCAACTGCGAAAAGTCGATACCCATTAAGACAATTTTCTCTAACTCGGCTTGTACCATGCCGTACAGATATGGGCTGGAAGCAATTAAACTGTCTTTAGGTGCCTCAGCTTTGATCTGTTGGTATTGCTTTGTCGTTAATGTCGCTGTCGCGTCCGGTCCTACAAAAAAGTTCGCTCCGTAGTTTCGTAGCTCATGACTCATCTTCTGGTTAATGTCGAAGTAGACCCCTGCCATTGCAGTAATGATTGCCGCGCCAACCGTCAACGCCATAAACACCACGAGAACACGTTGCGCACGTAATCTCAATGAACGCCAAACTAAGGTAAGCAGCATAGAGGAAGATTTATTTGCGGCCATACAACACCTCAATTGGGTAGAGAGAAGCAATTCTGCGTGAAGGGAAGTAAGTACCTAACACTGTAATTAGGGTCGAGATAAACAGCACCACTGGAACGATGATCCAATCAAAAGAGATGGATGAACCAAACAGTGCATAACCAACCACTTTGGATAGTCCCCACCCGGCAAGGCAACCAAGTAAGCCGCCCAACACGCCACAAATCATCGATTCAGAATAGAACAACGCATACACTTGCCAGTTGTGAGCACCAAGAGACTTCATCAAACCAATCTCTTTGGCTCGCTGCAATATCGCATTGGTCATTAATGAGGCGATCCCCATCGCAGAAGCGATCAAAGCGGCAAACGTCACAACAAACAATAAGCTTTGGATCTTATGAATCACCATGCCTTCTGAAGCGGCAACCTGCCACAAAGGCTTCACCATTGCGTTATTCATCGCGCCTTCTAATTGGAAAGAGATTGAGGAGACAAACGCCGTGCAGAACCAAAGGTCATATTCATCCGAATCGAGCGATTCCAAATCTTCACGTGCTTTTTTTGATAGTGCGTTTTCCGGCACCGTCAATGCTGAGACTTTTACCGATTGTACTCGTCCTTCCAAACCTAGTAGTTTCTGGCCAAGGTTCAGCGGCAGTAACACTGCGTTCTCATCCGTCGTGCCATTTTCCAGTAAGCTCGTTATCGTTACCGACAATGTGCGGTTTTCGATGCCGCGCAACTCAAGCTTGTCGCCAGATTTAAGACCCAGTTTTTGCGCCAATGACTGCCCTACCAAGGCTTGAGTTTTTTCATCATCTGGCCATTGACCATCGACATGCCAATACGTCGAGATGGTTTTATTACCCGTTCGGTATTTGCCATCGTCAGAAACAGGCAGGTTCTTATCAAAAAAAGTACCGATAATATTGACGGTTTTATTGAACTCAGGCGCTTTAACTTGCCCACGTACAAATGGAGCAAAACCAATAATGTTATTGCGCCAAAAGATGTCCATGATGTTGGGCAGTTCACTCTCTGCAAGTAAGTCTTCTTTTTCCAACTTGTTGACGTTCTTCGCAAAAATATCTGGCAGCTTTACTTGTCCTTCAGGAGAGATTTCAATGTTGGCACCATAGCTTTTCATCTCCATCGACATCTTGTTACCGATATTGATTGAAATAGCCAGCAGCGCTGAGATTAGGCTCGCCGCGAGAAAAACCGTAACGACGGCGAGTAATTTTCGGTTGGTATCATGTCGCCATGACTGACGAAGCATTCTGATTAACATGATTACTCTCCTAACGGATTTAGCGGTTCAACGTCCGCGTATTTCCATGGATCATCACGGAAAGCGTCATAAGATTGCTCAGAGGTAAAGAAGTAGGTCTTTCCTGAGAATGAATAACTGTGCTCAGCCTCCATATTGCTGATCTTCTCGCCATTGACTGGATCTGTCGCCATGACTTCCACCACGTCACTAAAATATTTCAGACCGCTTTCTAGGGTTGACTTCGAAATTACGATTTCATGATTCGCGACGGTCCATTTAGGAATAGGGATTGGGTTACACCCACCAGGCTTACCAATCGAAGGAATAAAGATATGTACGCCACACGCCAAGCACACCACTTGATCGCCAACTTGCGCGTACCCTGCATCACCACACAGCATGCAAGCATCAAAGACAACGCCAAACTTCTCTTCACCGGCAAAACGATCAATGATGAAAAAGCGCACCACTTTGCCATCGCTTGCTACCCATTCAAATCGGTGCAGTTTTCCATCGATTAATTGCTCAGAGATAGGGACATGGACAGCGCCATCGGCTGCCACTTCAATACGCTGCGCTTCTGAACGACGAATCGGTTGAGAAGCGACAAGATCCCAGAAAAGCAGCGCAATCAGAATCGTAGCGATAGTCGCAATATTAAAACGCACTTTACGTTGAGCTGAATTCAAAGCCACTTGATGTTTGCGTCGTTCAATCGCGGATTCAGCTTGCTTCACCTGCTCTTGTAGTGGTCGAGTCTGAGTAACGAAAAAGACAGTCACACAAATAGAAACTAATGCCAGTACGGCGTAAGACAGAATCCAAGAGAAGTTGGTGACTTTAGATACGTAAGACAGTAAACCTTTATCGAGACCAAGAATCCCTAGCTTCATGCACGCTAGGATAATCTCGCCAGAGAGGGGCAATGCTGCCAGCACTAACAACAGTAAACAAAGTGCATTACGAGCCATCTTGGATAGGGATTTGGTCGTCAAAGAGACCGCGATCTTGATTAATGCAATCAAGACAAATCCTAGAACCACAGAACTGATGTTTAAAATCAGCTCTGTGTTAATAACGTTGGTTGTGCTCAACATCGTGAGCTTGGCTTCTTTTGCCCAAACAAAACTGCATAGAAAGACCGTTACGCTTTGCAGGCACACCAATAAGACCGAAGGCAATCGCCATATCGCACCAAGTAAAACCGACAGGAAGATAACGCCAAGATAAACACTGTTAATAATAAGTACATTCACTTGGCTAAATGGCAGTAGATGAAACAGTGCAGAACCAGAGAGCACCGCAAGCACAAACCACCCAATCTGGTGTTTATACAAAGCGTTAGATTGCGCAGCCCACAGCACACCAAATAGCATCGCAGGGAGCAAAAAAACGAGTAAGACGTGAGAAAGATAGAAGCTCATATTTACCACTGACCATTCATGCACAGTGCATCAGACAGATAAGTCACTCAAAAAACCAGAACAACCAGACCACAAACTGCAGCCTGGTTGTTACACAAGGAAGGTTACTTAATGCCTACGTACTTAAACTTGTATTGAGCATCAAATGGTTTGAACCAACGACCAACGCCAGTTTCTTCATCCGTATGACGTAGCAAACCCGCTTTTGACGGTGGATCGATGTGGAATGTAAGCTCGTAGTTACCCACACCTAACATGTTGATGTTTGAGCCGTAGTGAGGACCATCTGCTGCCACCATCGGCATGAAGGTCCCCTCTTGCACTTTACCGGTATCGACGTTTTTCAACGTGTAGTTAATGGTTAGGTAAGGGATCCACTCACCCGCACCAAAGCCGTTTTTGTTACCAGCAAGAGCATGGATGTCTGCCTCTAAGTGCACTTCCGATTTAGAAGCTGCACGCATCATACCTTGAGGCTCCATCGTAACGGGCTTAAGGTAAACAGCAGCAATCTCCATACCATTCATTTCAAGAGGTTCACCAGCTGGGTGCTCAACGAAAGGTAGATCATTTGCCATAGCCATACCTGATAGAGCTGAAGCAGCCACTGCGGTAGCGATGAGTTTTTTATTCAACATAGTAATGTCCTTTACTTACTTGATTTTACAAAGATTTTTTTCATGTTTAACAACGAGCTTGCTGAGCAAGATCTTGCTTACTTCTTGCTTTCATTACGATGAGCGCAAAGATTGCTGCCACGATAAGCGCCAGTTGAGGCAGCAAAGTTTCCATGTATGGGTAAATGCCCAACGGAGCAAACTCTGGCGCGCCTGAAATTAATGTTGGTTGGAATAACTTGCCTTCAATCAGCTCTAGGACACCTTTACCCGCAAAGACAAACGCCATCAGATACATGAATCCGCCAGTAAAGATGAAGAAAGGTTTCAGAGGGAGCTTGACCACGCTATAGCGCATGACAAAGAAGATCACCGCGAGCAGTAGCACACCAATAGCGAATCCAGCAATCAGGGCGATCATGGTTTGAGAGTTGGTATCGGCCGCCAAAGCAAAGTAGAACAAGACCGTCTCTGCACCTTCACGGTAAACCGCTAGGAAGCTCGCCAGCCATAAACCAAAGAGAGAACCTGTGGTGATCGACGTGGCAAGTTTGCTTTCGAGGTAGCGCTTCCATTGAGCGGCTTCAACTTTGGAAAGCAGCCAGTAACTCATAGAGAACAGCACGACAACAGCAATCAACATGGTGATGCCTTCAAGCAGCTCTCGACTTGCGCCAGAGTTTTCAAATAGCCACTGGAACAATACCGCGGTGATCGCACTGGCAATCAGACCAACAACGACCGAATTTTTGACAACATGTAGCTTGTCAGAGGCATCGTTTTTGATCAGGTAAGCGGTAATGGCGGCAACGATAAGCAGCGCCTCCAATCCTTCACGGAAAATAATGGTGAAGCTCGCGATCAACATCGCCCACCAACTCAAGTTGCCTTCAGATAGATTGCCTGCTGCATCCATCAAGCCTACTTTTAGCTTTTGCACTTGCTGGTCAATATCAGCCTGAGCTTGATTTGCCTTTAGCATACTGACAATACGGGTGAAGTAGCCTTCAAGTTCTGATTTGAATGCGCTGTCTCTCGACCCCACCGCATTTTCCATACCTGATGCTTCAAAATGATCGAAGTAAGCATCTTGTACCGCAAGAATAGCCGCCGTTTTGTCACCATGTTTATAGCTATCAATAGCGCCATCAATCGCAGTCATGATATCGCTGACGACAGGGTTCCAATCACGTGCAGCAACTGCTGTATCGGCGTTCTTCGCAGTATCAGGAACTTGGAAATCGCGTGTCGCTGGCAGACTCGGTAATTCGTCTTTCAATCCTTGAACCAAGGTCGACAACTCATACCCAAATCGGATCAGGTTTTGTTGATTAAAAGGTTGCTTGGTGATTTTGGCAATAGAGCGGAACGCTGCGTTGTATTCTGCCGAACGCTCTGCAGATCGATGTAACCGAATAGCGATTTCCAGCTCGGTATTTTTGTACCCTTTGAACTGCGCTTGTTGCACTAAATCGAATGCACGTTGTTGTTTTTCTGCTGCGCTTTCTGGTTGTTCGCCAGATTCACGATATTCAGTCAAAGCCGCATTGAGCTGGGTGTCGATGCTTGTGACCGCTTCACGCCAAAACGGCAAGATATCCTCGGTATGTAGATTGGTGTTTTCAGCTTTAAGTTGGTGACCTGACGCCAAGATCTCCGGCAGACCCAGAACTTCTTTTTTCAACCAATTGATTTCCGTATCCACTTCATCAACTGGTTTTCCCGCAACGATTAACTTGCGAATGTCACCAAACTTCGCCTCTAGTTGATACGCGTATTGCTGCGAGTAATTAATTCGTACCGGACCTTCTAGGCTTTCAAACACCTCGAAATACGCCATTTGTACTGTTGTTTTTGCTTGGTCTTTATCGCCTTGTTCATAAAGCTGAGATGCTTTATCTAAGCGCTGCGCAATGTCGTTGACCGCACTGTCATAGTCAATCGCAAAGGCAAAAGAGGAATAAATAGAGACAAGTAACACCAAGAGTGTTGAGAACGTCGTTTTCTTTACCGCCAACATAGTTCGTCCACAAAACATGAATATTTCGTGAACGCTATTGCAAATTATTATCATTTACAATGAGTAAAATTTGCTGGGTGAAAACAACCATGAAGCACGTATAAGTAGTAAGAAGCTATTACCTCAAATGTAAGGTTATGATTTTGTGGAGGTATTTGTGTTACAGGATTTTTTGGTATTCATCTGGATAATAAATACGACAAAATCGACAAAACTTAAGTTTTCACTTCTGATGGCAGGATATCATCCTGTTGTGAACTGTTTTCATCCGAACGAAAGTGCATATGAAATGAAAGTTCACAGCCCAATAAAAGTAAAAATGTAGAAATAAAGTCTGTATACCCAAGTGACTTCAAGATGCAGGACGAAGAAGATGGGCTCGAATAACTGGCAAAAGGAAAATACCCACGACACAAGCCATGGGTATTTCATTTTCCGGTTTGATTACATCACACACTCTTTGGCGGCTTGTGCTTTTTCGATGCCTTCTTCAATCAAAGATTTGGTTTCTTCACTACCGATCGATGACATTACTTTATCCATCACCTTATCCACCGTCGACTCTGAAGACGCTTCCACCAAACAAGCGTATGCATTGGCAATATGCTCTTTTGCTTCAATCAAGGCTTGTGGATCACTGAAATCTACATTCATCGCTTCCTCTACAGATGCAGCTAACTCTTCTGCAGATTCAGCAGCATCACCAAACTGATCGAGATTGAATGCATCTTCTACCGATTCCATCTGCTCTTGAACCGTATCAATCGCTTTGTTTGCTGCTTCTTGTGCTTGGTCAATGGCTTTGCTTGCGTCATCACAGCCAGCCAGCGCCACTGCCAATACCATTATTGAGGTTGTCTTTTTCATGTTTGTTCTTCTAACAAGTAAATCGCTCATCATCACAATACGTGATAAGCCAATAGATTTTAATTCAAGAGTTGTAAGAAGAGGAAACAGAAATACTTGAAAGCCCTAAAAACAAAAGCCGCTAAAACGAGCGGCTTTTGTTTTTATATTAACTTAACTGTTTAACCAACGGCTAAGCTATTCTACCGTGGCTAATCGCCATCATTTCATCATACGACCGTTGTAACGCATCAAATGTCCACTCGAAGTACACTCTTCGCTCCATCAGTGGCGCAATTTGATCGGCATAAAATGATTCAATAGTAAGATCAGAGTACTCAACTTGTAGGCTATCGCCGTCCGTCCCCCAATCTTCGTATTCACGATTACCAATGAGATCATAAAGATTGTTACTTAAGAAGCTGTATATCACTAAGAATGATTTTACTGCATCTTCAGAAAAGTTAAGCATGCCGGCAATCTGCGCCACGTCATACGACTTTTCTTTATCACCTTGGTTAATATCAAGCCTTACCAATTGGGTCTCCCACGTTGCCAATTCACCGTGGGAGTCCAAGACATGTTGATTCAGGGCTTCAAACACCTGAAAAAAGTCTTGGATCATTGCAATGTATTTGTCAGACATAACGTCCCTTATTGTTTTTGGTGAACGGGCGATCTTCGCCGCCGTATTGTTGCTCACCCTAGCCAGTGGTTGTTAAAACGTAGACTACAAGTTGCAGCATTGCATACTGCCTCTGTAATCTTATTGTCATTTTTGAGTGATTAGTCAACTAATAGCGAAGGGTCATCAATGCCCATGTAATCACACAATTCACGCTTAATGCGGTGGAAGTCTTGGATTGAAACGAAGTAGTCGGCGTAATCAGTTTTGCCTTCAATACCAATATGAATCGATGTAAAAGTCTCAATTGCCGCGGTAATTTCAATGAAATCATTCGCAAGCGAGAACGTCACAACATGATCCATATTTAGGTAACGCCCTGACTCGATTTTTAATGCCTTCGCCATGATGATTTCCTACAGCCTAAAAGTAATAATGAAATTCGGTTACTGGACAACAGACCGATGAACAGCCACACAGTGGCTGAAATTCTGCGCCAAGATTGACGTGAGACTATCATAAGCGCTCGCCTTCAAAATTAGAGACAAACCGCACTTTCACTTGGATTTACTTACAAATGAAACATTTACCAAAAATCTGACCGCAAATTCACAAACAAGGTAAAAAGCGCGTGTATTTCACAAAATATACAAACAAAAAGACCGCTGAATTAGCGGTCTTAAGAGCGTTCATAGGACAAGAGCATTAGATGTTGATTTGGTACATCGCGAAATAAGTATCCGCTTGGATAACATGCTTTTGGTTATGCTGTTTCAGCGCTTCAACAGCGTTTACAAATGGGTCATCTCCTGCAAATGCTTCCGCTAACTTAGAGTATCGCTTAGAAGACGAGAACAACACATGCGCCAGTTCTTCTGCACTGACTTCTAACTCTACTGTCTCTTTATAAACGTTGACCGCTTGAAACCCTTCACAATCACTGAAGTTGATAGCATGGTCGTAGTTGGATTCAACCAAGTCCATCTCGATACCAAGCTGCGCAAGAGGTTTTTCTAGCAGCACTTCAAAATCATAAACCACGACATGTGCTTTAGGCTGGCAAACACGCTGTAGCTCTGCCAATAAAGCCGTTGAATTTGCATAAGAGAGCGAGCCAGCAAACGTCACCACATCCACACTACTGTCTGAAAGAGGTGCGTGTTCACCGTCACCAACATGATATTCAATACCTACTGATGGTTTGGCTTGTTCAATCATTGATGTGCTCGGGTCAACCCCATGAACCTGCTGACAGAACTTAGCCAAAGCAAACGTCGATACGCCCGTGCCGCAGCCGACATCCAACCCCAATTGAAACTGAGGTAACTCTTCCAAATTGGCTTGCAAAATCACTTGATGCAGTGGAGGACGATAAGCCGCGTAGTGCTTAGAAATGGCTTGGTTGTATTCTTCGCTCACTGATGTTCTCCCAAAAAACTGTCGATATTAACTAATCGTATAGTGTCGGATATTACTGCCACTCAAAAGCAAAAAGCCACTCAATTGAGTGGCTCTATCTCACAACTTTAAATCCTTAGCGATTTTGTACTAAACGCAGCAAGAAACCGACCTATAGCTTAGGCTCCGCTTCAAACTGTTTAAGCTCATCAGTAATCTCATTCCATGGCGCTTTCGAACCGACAAAAATGTGGAAACTCGGTTTGTCGGCAGGGATATCGTCAAGGATACCTAAACGAACATTCACAATACCGTTGTTCTTTTTCGAATAGAGGCTAGATCCGCAATGACGGCAGAATGAGAGTTCGGTATTTGCGCTCTTCTGATAGGTTTGGATATGCTCTTCACCTTCGATAACTATCAGCTTGTCGAGTGCAACACCTCCCGCCGATGAATAATCAGAACCCGTAAACTTGCGGCATTCAGAACAGTGACAATTGCCCATGTATTTGAATTCATCCGCAACTTCGATTTTTACCTTGCCACACAGACATGAACCTTTGAGTACTTCCATTTTTTAGTCCTTCTCTTATTGGAATTACGGTAACCATGCCAGTCCCATACAACGAAATAAAGATAAGTAAGTCAGGTTTGCAAAAATGGAACGACAAATTGGAAGTAAAGAAACAGAAACACAAAAGCCGAGCATGACGCTCGGCTTTCTCAATTTTGTTCGGTCAATTTAGAACACGCAGTGCTTAGCAAAGCCAGTCGCTTCGTTGGCTGTCCAATCGCCTTTTGGCTTCTCTTTTAAATCTTCACACCACTGCTCGCTACCGATGCCATCTTGCAGAACGCAGTGCTTTGCAAAATCTACTGCGTTGTCAGCGGTCCACTCTGTTTTAGACTTGTCACGCATGTCTTTACACCAAGCTTCTGTGCCCACTTCGTCAGTACATGCGGTAAGCGCTGTTGCCGCTAGCAGTAGCATTACCAATTTTTTCATAAATTCAGGTTCCACTTTCAATTGATGAATGGACTATACCCAAAATATCAGCGCAAGTGTTAAGACTCAGACAATTTATCGACGTTCACTCTGTAAAAAACATGAAATTCGGCGAAATCAACCTAACTGTATCAATAAGCGAGTAAATATTAGCCGTTGAGCTAAAGACGACGAGCTTGGGTCAATGCTTGGAGATTTACAGAGCCGGTACCAAAGCACGCTAAACGCAGCTCTAATGCCATTTGTTCAAAGTGATCGACAACAGACTGTGTGCTGATTGTTGCGGCTTTTAATACCGCACCAGCTTGCCCAACTAGATTGGCACCCAGATGTATCGCCTTCGCGGCTTCTAAGCCGTTATGCACGCCGCCAGACGCAATTAAAGGTAAGTCAGGGTATTGAGCGTGAATTTGCTCTAAACACTTAGCCGTTGGAATGCCCCAGTCACGAAACAACTCAGCTGCGCGCTGCATCTTATTGTCTGTCTGACAGTAACCTTCGACCGCTGACCAACTTGTACCACCAGCGCCTGCAACATCAATCGCATCCACGCCCACTTCGACAAGTTGTTTCGCCACTGCGCCACTGATGCCAAAACCCACCTCTTTGATGATCATCGGGACATCAATGCGCTGTTTTAGCTGCTCAATCGATTTAAGCACACCAATCCAATCATGGTCGCCATTCTGTTGAAAAGCTTCTTGCATAGGGTTGAGATGCACAAATAAAGCGTCCGCTTGGATAAAGTCGACCGCACGTTGGGCGTTGTCGAGACGTTGTTTGTCTCTCAGTTGAGCGGCACCCAGGTTGGAATACAAAGGCACGCTCTTGGCGAGATCACGAATGGTTTTACCCAGACCTGAATGTAGGCTGTCTTCTAGGCTCACTCGCTGTGAGCCAACCCCCATCGCAATGCCCATTTCACTAGCCGCTTCTGCCAAACGACAGTTGATGATTTCTGCGTCTTTTGCGCCGCCAGTCATCGAACTGATCAAAAACGGCAACGCCAATGAATGACCAAGAAACTCGCTCGAAAGATCGATGGTGTTAAAGTCACATTCAGGCAATGCGCAATGCTCAAATTCGACAGACTCAAAGCCCGCCGTTTTGCTTTTCATGTTCATGTCATGATGTAAAACAGCGTCTAAATGTAAGTCTTTTCGATTAGATTGCGGAGCCATAATGTCACCCTAAAGTAAAACAGTCGCGCAGTATTGCGATCCTTGTCATTGCCGTCAATGCGAAAATTCGGAAATTGAACAATTTATTTGCCGAATCGAGCCTTGTGGGCTCTGGTCTTATGACTAAGAAATCATATTAAGGAGCAGCGTTTAAAACACTGCGCCTCACTGCTCTATTAAGCTTGGGTAACGATTAACAATGTTGCCACTCCGATGTGCCAAGAGTGGCAGTTCTATACGCCATTTGCGCTATTGAGTCTCGACCGATTGAATAAGCGCCACCACAGTGCTGGTTGTAGGCGGTTTGAACTGGTCTGGATCATCACAGAATTGAATTTTGCCTTTCTCTTCAACATGGAAAAGCGGAATCATCAAATTGTCTTTGTGGTGATCAAGGTAATGTTGGTAGGTGAAACTCTCGCTTAACTTGGTGTGTTTGATTTCTGCCCCTTGGCTCAACAAACTTGCCATTTGGGTGTAACTGACGTTGCCACCCATCAGCAATTTGCCGTGATACTCTTCGGCAACCGAGTGTTTTTCATTGCCGTTAGATTTGGTTTTCTGCAGGCAATGTACTTTATCTTCGCCGAACTCGCCGACAAATTGCATACACGCCATGATATTGAAGTGTTGGTCTGGCGTCAGTGCCACCACTTGTCCAATACCAATCAGGTTCAGGTTATCATCCGCATGGCTAGAGATCGGGTTACCGTAGTAATGGTCTAAGCCCAACATGCGAACTTGGCTGATGTAATCCCAGTTAGAATCGGTGAGCAGAACTTTGCGATCGTATCTCGCCAGTGCTTTTCCTATCTCTTGCGCCACTCGGTTTGCGCCAATCAATAGAAAGCCTCTCGGTGCTGGCTCAGCCACGCCCAACACTTTAGCCATAGGGCGAGCCGTAGCACTTTGTAGTACCACGGTGCCGATGATCACCATGAAGGTCATTGGCACCAACAGCATGGCTTCTGAAATGCCATATTCTGTCAGCTTGATAGCAAACAGAGACGAGATGGATGCTGCAACAATACCGCGCGGCGCAACCCAAGAGAGGAACAGCTTATCCTTGAAGGTTAAGTTACTGCGAATAGTTGAAGCGAAAATCGAAAGTGGACGCGATACCAACTGCATGAAAACAAACAACATTACCGCACCAATGCCAAGCGCGGCAAAGTCATCAAGACTGATTCGAGCCGCTAAGAAGATGAACAACCCGGTGATCAACAAGATGGTTAAGTGTTCTTTAAAGTGCAGGATCTGCTGAATGTTGATGCCCTTTGCATTTGCTAACCACATGCCCATCACGGTAACCGTCAGTAGCCCTGCTTCCGATTCCATTTGGTTAGAAATCGAGAACACACCGAGCACCACCATCAATACCGCAAATGGCTGAAGGTATTCCGGCAACCAAGCTCGGCGCAAAACGGTAGATACCGCAGCACCGGAGGCAACACCAAGAATCAAACCCACCGCAATGATGGTACCGAATACTTCGATACTGTTTACGGCATTGTGCGAGACAATAAACTCGTACACCATCACCACAAACAGCGCGCCTAGTGGGTCAATGAGAATGCCTTCCCAACGCAGAATATTGGCGAGTTTGGAGCTTGGGCGCACGGTCCTTAGCAATGGTACGATCACCGTTGGACCAGTAACGACGGTTAAACTGGCGAATAAAATCGCAAGCTCCCAAGTAAAGTTAAGGAAATAGTGCGTCGCCACACTGGTTGCCACCCAAGATATGATTGCGCCGACAGACACGATGCTCCACACCGAACCGCTCACACCACGGATCTCTTTAAAGTTAAGGGTTAAACTGCCCTCAAATAGAATCACCGCCACAGCGAGGGAAACTAAGGGGAAGAGTAAATCCCCGAGAATGTCATCTGGATTGAGCCATTGTAGAATCGGACCAACAATGATCCCTGCTAATAGCAAGAACAGAATGGCAGGTAAGCGCATTCGCCACGCCAACCATTGACAACCTAAACCGATAACCCCAACCGCCGACAGCACCAGCGCTTCGTTGCCCACTTGCATTTATCATCACCTAATTTGTTATTGTTATGGTGAGCTTTCGCCCAAAACCAATTAACTCTATAAAAAAGATTAGTTTAGTGTGAATGCTCCGCCAGTTTTCGTTCAAATATGCGACTTTCCCTCAAAATTCTCGGTCTGTGTTGTATACCCAAGTAACCTCGAGATGCTCGGTTCAGCGAGAATGACTGGGTTTGTAGACGCGGCGGCGATTTAAAGGTCTAGCGGGTCTAAATCAAGAATCG
>NZ_JAKRGG010000058.1:0-19086 GCF_022347645.1 Vibrio sp. MMH1-50 | reverse complement strand
AAAACACCCTGGAGGGGTTCCCGAGTGGCCAAAGGGAGCAGACTGTAAATCTGCCGGCACTGCCTTCGATGGTTCGAATCCGTCCCCCTCCACCATATTGAAGAAGCCAGCTCATTGAGCTGGCTTTTTTCGTTCTATACCTATCAATTTTCAATGACTACCCCACTATCTGGCTAAATCTAGTCTCACTCACAGCGCGATTTTTGGTGATCTTTCGTTAAGTAGTACGACACCTAGATACTTTTAACTAGCTCTGCTTGAGAGGAATCCAAGTGTCAGCTGGTTTATTTTAGGTCAATGGAATCAAGCCATAGATCATCTCATTAGCTCTATCTTCACCAATCCCTATGTGTGACTCATCGTTTCCCTTGTAAGAATCCTATTTGCTCGACTTTAACCACTCGAAATTATATCGATAGGTTTCGATTCTCTGATTTCCAGACATAAAAAAACCCGCTCGAAAGCGGGATTTTACTAAGACTAAATTGAACGCTGCTGGTGATTAACCTTGAATACCGACAATCAACCAAGGTGCGTTTGGTACCGTTAGGTCGCGCTCTAGGTGCCAGATATCTTCGATATCTTCTTCAATGCCTTCTGCTGCATCACGGTAGCGACCACTGAACTGCAGACTAAGCTGTGCTTTACTTGCATCGTAGTCAGCGCGAACGATTTCAGCATCTACATACATCACATCGGTGTGTTGCTCGCCATCTAGCTTCGCACGTTCTGCTTTCAAATCTTCAAATAGGCTTGGTGAAACATACTCTTCAATCGTGTGAAGTTGGTTATGGTTCCATGCGCCTTGCAAGATGCGGTAGTGCTCACGAGAGCCATTGATAAATGCAGCTTGGTCAAAACCCGGTGGGTAGTTATGTGGGATGTCAGTTTGAGCACCGAAACCGCCAAAACCACCAGCGTTTGTATTTGGCTGTTGCTCAAAATTCTGCATGTTTGGTTGCTCGAACTTAGAAGCATTACCGCCAAATGCTGGCTGTTGACGATGCTGATTCATACTGCCCTGTTTAGCGCCAAGCATGCCGCGCATCAATTTGAAGATAACAAATGCAATCAAACCGATGATTAGGATATCCATAAATTGGATACCTTCGAATGCACCACCAAAGAATGCTGCTAACAAACCACCAGCAAGAAGACCACCAAGTAAGCCGCCCATCAAACCTTTTTTGCTTGATGATTTAGCACCTTGTTCTTTACCAATGGTGTTTGTGTTTTGTTGCTGCTGTTTAGGAGCAGGGGCTGTTTTATAACTCTTACCGAAAGACTTACCACCACCGAACTTTTTCGCTTCCGCGATAGGCGTTACAGCAACAGTAAACATCAGTAGGGCGACAATCGAAAATAAACGTTTCATCGTTATCCTTAAAATTGACGATATGTACTTAATCGCGCTGCATGATAGTGAAATGAACGAGCATCTAATATCAGTAGCACGCTAAATATGAGATGTGTCCATCATACTCCGTCGGATTCAACAATGAAACAATCCGTAATAGAAGACATGTATCAGAATATTGCCAACCCACAGGTTTCTGACTTGTTTGCGTTATTGACGGTCAATCAGTAGCTGACTATCATATTGAACGTTGTTCAATAAGTAGTTTTAAATTATGGCGCGCAGAAACGATCACACTAGAGAAGAGTTAGTCAATTTGACTCTTACCACAGTCAAAGACTTTTTAGACGAAAACTCTTACCACGACCTGAGCCTTCGCAAGATCGCTAATATGATAGGTTACGTGCCAAGTACTCTCGTTAATATCTTTGGCAACTATAACCTACTGCTTTTACATGCCGTTGCACAGACATTGGATGAGTTGCAACAAGAAGCAGTAACCGCGACCAAAAACAGTAAGGATGCTCATCAAGCACTTTTTGAACTGGCATACTGCTACCATGACTTTGCGCAAAAACACCCTTACCGCTGGCAACTGGTATTTGAGCACAACATGAATGGTGCTGAGCTTCCAGAGTGGCACGCGAAGCGCATCGATGGTATGACAGGAATGTTGGAATCCTTATTGGCACAAATCGCTCCCCATCGTACTGAATCTGAAGTATTACAAGCGAGTCGAGTATTATGGTCAGGTGTTCACGGCATTACACTTCTGAGTGTCGATGACAAATTTTTCTCAAGCGAACCTATTGATGGTAAAGAGCTTATCGATAACCTGATTTCAAACTACCTGATCAGCTGGTAATAAAGGATTGTTCATGTCATCAGACAGCCAGTCGTCTTTGCTTAGGCAGCGAAAGTTCCTCCCCTACTTTATTACCCAGTTTTTTGGTGCTTTCAACGACAACATATTTAAGAACGTACTGCTGCTGTTTGTGGCTTTTGCTGGGTCAAGCGCGTTACCAATTTCTAGCAACCTTTTCATTAACTTAGCGGCAGGCTTGTTTATTCTTCCATTCTTCTTATTCTCTGCATCAGCTGGGGTGCTCGCGGATAAGTACGAGAAGTCATGGTTTATTCGAAAGGTAAAGTTGTTCGAGATCGGCATCATGCTATTAGGCGCAATTGGTTTTATCACCGAAAGCTATGGCGTCCTGCTCTTATTGCTGTTTTTGATGGGTACCCAATCGGCGTTCTTTGGACCAGTCAAATATGCCCTACTTCCTCAACAACTTAATGAAAGAGAACTCGTCCCTGGCAATGCATTAGTCGAAGCTGGTACGTTTATCGCAATTCTGGTCGGTACTCTCGGTGCCGGTATTATTGCCTCAGCAGAGAGTGCCAAATATCTTGCTGCTTTCTGCGTTGTCATCTTTGCTGTTTTGGGCTACCTATCTAGTCGCTTTATTCCGTTTGCATCAGCCAGCGCGCCGGACATTCAATTCAAATGGCAACCATATAAACAGACCAAACACACACTCGCGATTGCTAAGTCTGATCGTATCGTCTTCCAATGCATCATGGCAATCAGCTGGTTTTGGTTCCTAGGTGCGGCTTATCTGACTCAATTTCCAAACTTCACCAAGGTGTATTTGAACGGTACCGAAAGCTCGGTTTCTTTCCTTCTAGCGCTATTCTCTGTGGGCATTGCGGTTGGCTCCATGGCGTGTAATTGGCTCTCAAATCATCGTATTGAAGTCGGCATCGTGCCGATTGGTGCTCTGGGTATCACAATCTTCGGTTTCTTGATGGCAACATCGATTCCGACCGATCTGCCTCGCTTCCATACTTTCGCTGAGTTTGTTAGCTACGATGCATTCTGGTCCTTGTTCTTCTACTTATTAATGATAGGTGTATCCGGCGGTCTCTTTATCGTCCCCCTTTATGCCTTGATGCAACACCGAGCTAAAGAAACGGAACGAGCGCAGGTCATTGCAGGCTTAAACATCTTTAACTCTCTATTCATGGTAGGCAGCGCTGTATTAGGCATTGTTTGTCTAAGCGTACTTGAAATGAGCATTCCTCAATTGTTTGCTCTTCTGGCGGTGCTTAACTTCCTCGTTGCAACGTACATTTTTTTGCAGATTCCTATCTTTGTGGTGCGCTTTGCGATGTGGGTGGTCACTCATACCATTTACCGAGTGAAGCACAAGAACTTACACCACCTACCAGAACACGGCGGGGCATTGATCGTCTGCAATCATGTCAGCTATATGGACTCACTGCTATTAAGTGCCGTTTGTCCTCGTCTCATTCGATTTGTGATGGAAGAAGACTATGCGAACCTTCCTCCTTTGCGACGATTCCTTCGCCGAGCAGGCGTGATCCCCATCTCGGCTAGCAATCGAACATCGATTCGCCGCGCATTTAATGATGTTGAGAAAGCACTGAGTGAGGGTCATATTGTGTGTATCTTCCCTGAGGGACGTTTAACGTCAGATGGTGAGATGAACGAGTTTATGCGTGGTATCGATATCATCCTTCGCCGCAGCCCTGTCCCTGTTATACCAATGGCACTGAAAGGTTTGTGGGGCAGCTATTTCAGCCGTGCAAAAGGTCGCGCATGTAAGGGGTTACCAACCCGTTTCTGGTCTAAATTAGAAATCGAAGCAGGAACACCCGTCGATCCAAAACAAGCCAGCGCGCAAGTTATGTTTGAAAAAGTAAGAGCACTTCGAGGCGACTGGCGTTAAACTCAGAGCAGCACTTTCATATTCTTGAACATGCGTTTAGTTTAACTGAACGCATGTTCAATTCATTAAGACTTTCTGACCAAAAGCGTTACTGTATACTCCACGCTTTAACTCATAACAACGAACGACACCCTTGAATACAAAGAATATCCCCTTTGGATTGGCACTGCTGTTTTGTTTAACCCCTTTCGTGTCCTCTCCTATTGCGCTTGTGGTCGGTTTTCTATTGGCGAGTTTTAGCCTAGTACCGACAGAACTTCCTATTGCCTCTTTTACCAAGAAGTTGCTTTCCTATTCAATCATTGGCTTAGGCTTCGGTATTCACTTTGAGCAGGCTCTAGCAGTCACTTCTGACGGCATTGGTCTTATCATCGCCACCATTCTTGGTACGCTTGTGATCGGTATGACGATCGCGAAGATGATTAAGTTAGAACGAACGACCGCTTACTTAATCGCTTCTGGCACTGCAATTTGCGGTGGCAGTGCAATTGCCGCTGTCGCTCCAGCGATTAAAGCGAAGGATGAACAAATCGGTCTTGCACTTGCAACGGTTTTCGTTCTGAACTCATTAGCGCTATTTATCTTCCCAGTGATTGGTCACGCAATAGGCTTGGATCAGCATACGTTCGGAACATGGGCGGCGATTGCGATTCACGACACTTCTTCAGTTGTGGGTGCCGCGTCTGCTTACGGCGAAGAAGCACTTACGACAGCAACAACATTGAAACTCGCCCGAGCATTGTGGATTATCCCTGTCGCACTGATCAGTGCTGTGATCTTTTCTCGAGGTAATGGAGAGGAAGGCAAAAGTAAGTTAGTGATTCCTTACTTCATTTTCTGGTACTGTGCTGCAATTGCATTCAGCGATTTTTTCCCACAATTTGAAGTGGTATATCAAGGCATCTTTGCCATTGCTAAGCAGGCTCTTGTGGTTTGTTTGTTCTTGATTGGTTGCAGTATTTCAGTCTCAAAACTCAAATCAGCAGGCGCAAAGCCATTACTGTTTGGCGTCACATTGTGGGTACTGATTTCTACTACGTCTCTAGGCTGGTTACTTCTCAGCTAAACCTTGTTCGATTTTCTGAGGCTGGGTTAGCTCGACTTTTCGCGTGCTTTGACTTTTGTGTACCAACACTAAAGCTATCGCAACCAGAAAGGCTGTTAACTCAGCCAATGAACGCATTAACCCCTCACTGCTGACAGCTACACCGATTTGCAATAATACCGCCGCTGCTAACGCTAATTTGATCATCCTGAACCTTATGCCTTATTCCTTTATCTTTGAGCATGATTATGATTCAGAGTTATAAGGATACGAAATTACCTTTTCGACTAATTCATTGCGAAATCAACTATACCCAAGTGACTTCAAGGTGCTGGATTCAGAGCTCTGTCACTGATTCAAGTTCAAGGAAAACAACGAAGCGTAATAGCAAGCTCTTTCCAAGTTGTTTGACGATGAAATTGTTTCAGTGACACGCTCCCAAAGGGCGAGTTGCCTTGGTTCGTATGCTCCGTTAACAACTTTTGATTTAGAACCACTAGATCTTCAAATTGTTGCCTCGCCTTCAAACCAAGTCATTCTCGCTGAACCAAGCATTTTGAGGTTACTTGGGTATATGACTTTCTATCCATGAAATAAAGGTTTTCACTTTAGGTCGATGTTCATAGCCAGATGGACAAATTAAATCGTACCCCAAGTTCGTATCCATTGTCGGATAAGGGCTAACCAATTCTCCTTTATCCAGTAGATCTTTGACGAATCGATACCGCCCCATCGCCACACCAACACTATTTCTCGCCGCGAGCACCGCCATATCTCGATGGCTAACACAATAAAAATGCTCAAAGATATCAACATCAAGTCCCACATGGGCAATCCATCGTTGCCATACATCCGAACCCAATGCATGGATAAAGTTGATACGATGAAGTGATGCCATCCCATCCTCTAAAATATTCTGTTCTTTCATGTACTCAGGTGTACAGACCGGGATGTACTTTTCACCAAACAGTCTTTGGCGATACACATCAACCAAATGCTCCGTATCATAAAAAATCGCAGCATCAATGTGATTAGTCACTAAATCTAATTGGTTTTCCTGTGCAAACAGGTTGAGGTTAAATCCCGGATAAAGACGTTTAAAATCCGCAATACGTGGCATCAACCATCCATTTAAGAATCCCGGAGATGCAGCGATATTCAGTTCACCAACTAAATCCGTTGATTTTATTTCTTCAATTTCATTAAAGATGGTGCTCAGTGACGATGATAATGTCTTTTGGAATCGGTACCCTTCTGCGGTCAAATCTAACTTCCGCGTACCTCGCACAAACAGAGAAAAACCAAGCTCCTGCTCTAGCACTTTGATGCGATGACTCACAGCGCCTTGAGTGAGGTGCAACTCTTTCGCTGCCTGCGTAAAGCTGAGGTGCTTCGCTGCGATACTGAAGGTATGAAGGTTTCTAAGCAGTAACTGTTGGTTAGCCATAACGCACCATGCATTAAAAATATTAATTCATGATAGTAGTGATTTCGTTTGTTTGCGTCGATAATTAAGTTTCAAATAGTCTCTAGAAACTAAATAAAAACGCCACTTTCAAACATAGATCATGTTTTAGGTGGCATTAAAATTATAGGGGCAAATATGAATATACTCGGCTATATGCAAAAAGTCGGTAAGGCATTAATGGTACCCGTGGCGACCCTACCTGCTGCGGCAATATTAATGGGGATTGGCTACTGGATTGATCCGGTCGGTTGGGGCTCTGAAAGTGTTTTAGCGGCATTCCTAATTAAATCCGGTGGAGCCATCATTGATAACATGGCGGTACTGTTCGCCGTTGGTGTCGCTTTCGGATTAAGTAAGGATAAGAATGGCTCTGCCGCTTTATCTGGTTTTATCTGTTTTATGGTGCTAACCACATTACTAGCACCGGGTGCCGTTACTCAATTGATGGATATTAGTGCTGACGAAGTGCCTGATGCGTTCAACAAAATCAACAACCAGTTTATCGGTATTCTAGTTGGCGTGATCTCAGCAGAAATCTATAACCGTTGCTCTGGTGTTGAGCTACCAAAGGCGTTGGCATTCTTCAGTGGCAAGCGTCTGGTTCCAATCTTAACCTCTATCGCTGGCATGGCTTTGGCTTTTGTCCTGCTTTACGTATGGCCTGTGATTTACGATGCATTAATTATTTTCGGGACTAAGCTCGAATCCATGGGGGCGTTAGGCGCAGGTCTCTTTGGCTTCTTTAACCGTTTGATGCTGACAATCGGCATGCACCACGCGCTCTACCCTGTCTTCTGGTTTGATGTGGTTGGCATCAACGACATTCCAAACTTCTTAGGCGGCGCACAGTCTATTGCCAATGGTACGGCTGTGATCGGCAAAACTGGTATGTACCAAGCTGGCTTCTTCCCAATTATGATGTTTGGCCTACCAGGTGCCGCTCTTGCGATTTATCACTGCGCTGATAAGCAAAACAAAACCAAAGTGTTTTCTATCATGCTGGCTGCTGCGATGGCGTCTTTCTTCACTGGTATCACAGAACCTCTAGAGTTCAGCTTCATGTTCTTAGCGCCAGTGTTGTACCTGATTCACGCAGTATTAACGGGGATCTCAATGTACATTGCGGCAAGCATGCAATGGATGGCAGGTTTTGGCTTCTCTGCAGGCTTCGTTGACTTCGTACTATCAAGCCAAAACCCGCTGGCGACCAAATGGTACATGCTGATCCCACAAGGTTTAGTTTTCTTCGCGATTTACTACAGCGTATTCCGCTTTGCGATTATTAAGTTCAACTTACGTACACCCGGTCGCGGCGAGGATATGGAAAAAGAAGTCACTGAGAACATTGGTGAATTGGCGAAAGACTACATCGCAGCGATTGGTGGTGCAGATAACATTCTCGAGGTGGACAATTGTATTACTCGCCTTCGCTTGACTGTAAAAGACTCTTCTCTAGCCGATGAAGCTAAGCTAAAACAACTAGGTGCTGCTGGCGTAGTTATGATTGGTAAAGGCGGCTTACAAGTGATTATCGGATTGGGCAAAGTAGATAAAGTGGCTGAGCAGATGAAAGTCGCGCTCGCTAACTAAAGAATTGTGGTGACTCACCATCACCACATCCCCCTGAAGTGCAATAACGCTTAGTCACCGTTTTGCACTTCATTTTTTAGCCAGTCTTTCACTGCTTTGCGCGACACTTTAATACCACCACCTAACAGAGTTTGAGGCATTGCGTAATACGCTACTGGCCATTTGAATTTCTCTAGCTTAGTTTTTAGGTATTGCTCGTACTGTACTTTGCTCAATAACGATTCAGTTTGAATCACAGCCACTGGTCGGTGTCCAAATTCCGCATCTTCTACTGGCACAACAATGCTTTGCGAAATACCCTCGATTTGGTTCAGTACTGCTTCAATTTCTTCGCAGTGAACATTCTCACCGCCAGAGATGAATTGGTTGTCTGCTCGTCCAATGATCTTAAGTTCATCGCCTTGCCACTCACCTAAGTCTTTACTGTCGAACCAACCATCATCATTAAGCAGAGAAGTAATACTTCCTTGATTGAAGTAGCCAGTTGCGAGAGTGAGCCCGCCAATATAAATGCGTTGCTCCTCCAGCTTAATATCTCGATTTTGCAATAGGTGACCTGCATTGCTGATGCTGTCTATTTGCTTTGCTGTCACCGTTGAAGCGGCTTCTGTCATGCCGTAACCTAGCCAAGTCTCAATGCCTTGTTGTGTCGCTCGTAGTGCGAGCTCATGTGCGACGTGGCTACCACCCAGTAATACATGCGTGAGAGACAATTCAACTTGTTCGTCCAGCAAACGCTTAAGCTGGGTCGAGACTAAAGAAGCATGAGAGACACCAACAATATCGTCTGCAAGGCTTCCACTTCCGACCTTAATGGTTGCACCAGCGAACAGCCAGCGATACACAATGGCAAGACCAGAAACATGATAAAGCGGCAAAGAGAGTAACCACGTATCTTGTTGGTCGAACCGAAACTCAGCCAACAGACCTTGAGCTGAAGAAAGATGCTGTCTATGCGTATGAACAACCGCTTTGGGCGTACCGGTTGAACCAGAGGTAAATACGATAGATGCGAATCCATCATGCGAGTATCCGTCAGTAGAGAGCACTGATACATCATCGGTGTCAGTGTCTGGAATCGACAACAAGGTAGCACTAAGTTGTGATAACTGATTTTCAGAGTACAAACCAACGGCACCATCAGCAAACCAAACAAAGCGTTGCTGGTTCGGTTTGTATAATGTCGTTAGTTTGCCAGATAGAGCCTCAAAAGGCTGCGGCATGGTTAAAGCAACAGTCGCTCCTAACTGCTGAGCGGCAAGATAAAACCACAGGGTTTCAACTTGATTCTTACCGACTAACGTCACCACATCTCCATTCATCACACCTTGCTGTTGCAGGGAATGAACATAATGGCTAATCCGTGCCGCTAATTGCTGCCAATTGAGCGACGCTTTGTTTGTTTCAAGCGCAATAGAAAAAGGGCTCACTTGAGCCCAGTATTTCCAAGGTGCAATCGCAATATCATCTACGCTGAATGCCACACTAACTCCTGCTCTGACAGCGGAATAACTGGAAGATCGCACTTCGGCCAGCCCTGCTCTAATTGCGCTTTAAACAAACCAATGGTATCCAAACCTGGGATCTCATTTGGTAGTTGCCATTGTGCTAAGCGCGCAAGTTGGTTGAGACCTAAGCTCGATTCAATGCTTGAGCTGATCACGGCTTTAATGCCCAGCGTCTTCGCCTTTTCAATCAGCTTAATACAGAAATCAACCGAGCCGATTAACGTTGGCTTGATGATGATGGTTTTCACACCAGTAAGATCTTCCAAGCTGAAATCTTCACGACGAACCGCATCTTGCAACGTCTCATCCCACGCGATAGCGATCCCCGTATTGATTGCAAAAGACAGGCTGTCGCCAGGAGAGCGACATGGTTCCTCCAAGAAGGTGATGCGCTGGCGTAGTGATGGTGCAATGTATTTTGCAAACTGCTGCGCTTTTTCTGGCGTCCAAGCACGGTTTGCATCAAGACGAAGCGTTAGTTGTGGAATCGACTCAAGGAACAAGTTCACCAGCATACCGTCACGAATCGGTTCATACAGACCGACTTTTACTTTCGCGACTTTTTCGCCTTCCATTTCGTTCAGTTTTGGGATCAGATCGTCTGGGTCACCGTTACACAAAGGCGCGACTTGGTGCTTACCTTGCGTAGGTAAACCACCTTCAAGCTCCAGTTGAGCCATCGACAAACCAAACGCAACCGATGGATACATGTGGTTGTAATCCAAAGGTAAGTTCGCAACCCAGCGTTCAACCTGAGCTTGCAATTGAATACCGGCGTCTTCCACACCTTCCAAGCTAAAACCAACCAGTGGAGCGACTTCACCACGACCGATTTTATCGCCTTCGGACAGTTCAACGATGTAACCTGTACGTTCCGTCAACTTGTTATCACGCAGTATCACACCACTGTCCATTGGCAAGCAGTAACGATAAATCTTCGCTTTACGCATAATTCGAATCCTATGTAATGCCGTATATTCTGAGCTCTTTAGCGAGAAAACCCGCTAGCCTCCCAGAGGGCGAGGCGCTCAGGACGAAAAACGAAATAGAGGAGCGCATGGCTCCTCTTCTTATACGGATTATGGGTTACGAGGGAATTTGTCGAAGTCTGGGCGACGTTTCTCGTTGAATGCGTTACGACCTTCTTGGCCTTCATCCGTCATGTAGAACATCATTGTCGCGTTACCAGCAAGCTCTTGCAGACCCGCTTGACCATCACAGTCTGCATTGAGTGCCGCTTTCAAACAACGTAGCGCCATAGGGCTATGTTGTAGAACTTCACGACACCAGCGAACGGTTTCTTTTTCTAGGTCTTCTAACGGCACAACTGTGTTCACTAGTCCCATATCTACTGCTTCTTGTGCATTGTAGAAGCGACATAGGAACCAGATTTCGCGAGCTTTCTTCTGGCCAACAATGCGAGCCATGTAAGATGCACCCCAGCCACCATCGAATGAACCGACTTTAGGGCCCGTTTGACCAAATTGTGCATTGTCAGCAGCAATCGTTAGATCACACATCATATGAAGAACATGACCACCACCGACTGCCCAACCTGCAACCGATGCGATCACTGGTTTTGGACAAGTACGGATGTCGCGTTGGAAATCCAATACGTTTAGATGGTGAGTGCCTTGGTCGTCTTTATAGCCGCCGTAATCACCGCGGATCTTCTGGTCACCGCCAGAACAGAAAGCGTCTTCGCCTAGACCCGTAAGAATGATCACGCCGACACCAGAGTCGTAGCGTGCATCTGCCAACGCATCAATCATCTCTTTCACCGTTTGAGGGCGGAACGCATTACGCACTTGTGGACGTGCAATAGTAATTTTCGCGATACCGTCTTCAGACTTGTGGTAATGAATGTCCTCGTATTTCTCGCCGCAATCTTTCCATTGAACCGGAGCGTAAAGTTCTTCTTCAGAAATGCCTACTGTTTTAGCCATGGTGATTCCCATTGTTCTCGTTGCTCTCACCCAAAGTGAGAATGAAATATTTGATTAATGTGCATCGCAAATTGTTGTGGTTGCTCTTGATGGACATTGTGTCCAGCGCCCTCAACTTGCAGATACGCCAACCCGCTACTCTCAGCCAGTTGACTAAATTTCTTGTCTTTTGAACCGCAAATGTAATGCAGCGGAATGGTTTGTTGTTGCAGCGCAGGCAGCAAGTAAGATTGCTTTGCTAAAGACGTCGCAAGCAACATGTCCGCAACTGCTGAACCAAGATTAGCACTTCGTTTCTCAATCAATGTTTGTCTTTGCTCATGGTTTAGTGAAGAAAAGACCAACTGTTGGTACCAATCGTTCAAAACACAGGCAAGAGGCTCTGTTTTGAAGCGTCTCGCCCAATGCGCATCGTTGCTAAACCGTGCTTGTTTTTCTGACTCGCTTTGCAGCCCGAAGTTTCCCCCTTCGATAATCGCACCGCAAATATTGAGATCCAGAAAACACTGGTGCGCAAGACCATGCATAGCAATGCGCCCACCCATTGAATAACCAATCAGAATAAACGGTTGTTGTGAGGGAAATAGTAAAGATAGTGTGGAATAGAGCAGTTTGCAGCAATCATTCAGGTCACGGCAAAAAATAGATTGGCTATGCCCATGCCCGGGTAAGTCAATCGTTACTCGGTCATACTGTGGCAAAGCTGCCATACACGTTTGCCAATCCTCACCACTGCCAAGCAAACCATGCAAAAACACCAACGTAGGTAATGCGCTACCTTGGTGTTTTTCCGTTGCAGGAAAGTGTTCAGAATAGAGCATGTAGATTCTTATTGAAGGATTTAAGATGCTCTACCGCTTGATTTGACGGCGTTTGCACTTCGACCACCAATGCTCCACGACCTGTCGCCAAATGTTGTGCTACTAACGTTTGGTACTCTGCCAGCGTGCTTGGTTTACTGTATTCTAATCCAAACTGCTTAGCGGCATGCTCAAACTCATAGCCATGGGGCATTTGGTAGAAAGACTCCCTATGCTCTTGTGGCACTGGCAGTAAATCAAAAATCGCACCACCATCGTTATTCGTGATCACTAAAACCGAAGGTAATTCACTGTGTGTAAACAGCGCTAGTGAGTTCAATCCATATAGAGCAGAAGTATCGCCAAGGAACATCAACATTGGATTTTGACGAGCTCGTTGCACACCACTTGCCGTAGCAAACAATCCATCAATACCCGAAGCGCCACGGTTAGTGAAGACTTCGGTATTGTCCAGTTTGCCAAACATATCGATTAGGCGAACAAACAAGCTATTACCAACAAACAAGTCCACCCCTTGAGACCGCTCCGCAACATCTATTGCCAAAGCAATTTCACTCAATTCACTCTTAGGATCGGAGACAAACAAACCTTTCGCATGCTGAGTCACCTGTTTGATATCAGCAGCAAGGTCATCTGCCCAGCCGGAATACTCCGATTCAAACTCTGTAGTACGCTCTACCCACGCGCTTGGCTGCTCTGCCCAATGCCATTGAGGCAAGTGGCTTTGATTGTCACGATCCAATCGTGGAGAGACATACCAATATTGAATATCCCCACCATGCTGATTGCGAGAAACATGTCTCTCTAACCAATGATTAAAACGCTTAGAAATGATTCGACTGCCGAACTGAACAATCAAATCGCAGTCATCAAGCTGGCTTGCCAACCTTGGGTTTTGTAGCCATAAATCAAAGTGCGCCCAATCAGAACTCACTCCACTTTGTGGGTCGGCAAGTATCGGCCACCCCATCTGTTCCGCAAATACACGAGCCGCTTGCGCTTGAACTAATGGCAAGCTTCCGATGACTACCACGCCTCTGTTATCGCCGCAACTTGGGATCGCACTGCTGGTTTTAGGGTTAAATCGCTGACAATACGTGACTTTGCTGTCTCTCCAACCTGCAACCGTGTCCAAGTAGCTTTGGTACGTACTCTTTTCAGTGTTCGAGTACAAAGGCTCGGGAAAGGCACAGTTAATGTGTACCGCACTGCCTCTTAGGCGTTGCGTAAACATCACTTCATCAACAGAAGTCAGCAACCAATTAAGAGGCGTTGATAATGTCGGACTCGGAAGGTTTAAACTGTCCGATACATGCTCAGCGAAAATACCCAATTGGTTGATGGCTTGGTTTGCACCGCAACCTACTAATTCAACAGGGCGGTCAGCGGTCAGTACCACCAGCTTTTCACCAGTCAACTTTGCTTCAGCAATCGCAGGCAATAAGTTCGCTACGGCAGTGCCAGAAGTCACAATCAATGCGACCGGCTCTTTGCTTGCTTTAGCAAGTCCGAGCGCCATGAAGCCTAATCCACGCTCATCAAAATGAGTATGAATAGTAAAATGGGGGTTATCTGCCGCTTCTACTGTTAAAGGTGTAGAGCGAGAACCAGGCGCAATACAAACGTGATTCACACCGAAGCGGTTCAATTCTGTCAGGATGGTTTCAGACCAGATGCGATTCAAAACAGCTTGATCGGCACTCATGATGCAACCCCAAGCGGTGGGTGATCTGAAATAAGAGAAAGTAACGTCGACATTTTTTTATCTAACTCGGCCCATTCATGTTCTGCAATGGAGCCTGGAACAATACCCGCGCCAGCAAACAGTTGAACTTGATCCCCTAAGATCAAAGCACTTCTGATCGCAACGCAAAATTCTGCACGTTCATGGCTAATATAACCCATCGAACCTGCATACCAACCACGAGCAAACGGTTCGTTATCCAGAATAAACTGCATCGATTCCTTGCGTGGTAAACCCGCTACTGCAGCGGTTGGTTGTAAAGCGGAAAGAAGCTGAACCCCATTGATTCCAGCTTTCAGTTCAGCGTGAATATTACGCTTCAAGTGCTGAACTTTTCTTAAACGTACTAAGCGAGGCTCTTTTTCGACCTCAACGCTTTCTGAATGCGGCGACAAACGATCGATAATGTCATCCACTACATATTGGTTTTCATTCAGATTTTTAGAATCTTGAGATAGCCAGTTTGCTAGCTCCATATCTTGCTTTGCATTATCGCCACGACCAATAGTGCCGGCTAAAGCTTCAGTATGAAGCTCATGACCAACGCGTGAATAAAGACGCTCAGGCGTTGACCCCATAAAACTGTGTTTACTGTCTAGACTCAATAGAAAATGAAAGCTGTGGTGATTATTTAAGTAGCTTGCTTTAAGTAACTGCGCAGCAGAAAGTGTCGAATCTAGTTGAACCACTGTTTTGCGAGCCAAAACCACTTTCTTGAAATCATCGTTTTCAATACCTGTCAGCACTTTTTCTACTAGCGTGTTCCACTCAGGCTCAGTTGGCGCGTGGTCAATAGATCGAATATGAGAAGAAATAGGCGCAAGGCTAGGCACATCACAAACCAGCTTTTTTAAGCCTGCTAATGTACGGGTTTTATCTTCTGAGATATTGACTGCGAGCGACCATTGTTGATCGAAGCGAATCAACTCGATTTGAGGAAGAAAAAAGAAAGATGGCATGCAGCGACGATTTTTCTCGTGCTGACCATCGAATGAACGGCCACCCCATACACGTTGACCTTCTCCAAGGATCGTATATGCAGGTCCCGGCTCAACAAAAGAATGGAGCTGACCTAGGGCAACAACCTCTTCACGAGTATCACGGGACTGCCAGTAAAACTTGGGAAAAAGTGGTTGTGCTTCAAGCCAGTCAATAAACGCGAAATTTGGTTTCTCGTTGAGTGGCTCGACTAAACGTGTTTGATTGCCTTCCGTTTGCTGAACTCGCTCGATAATTCTATTTACGGCTTGATGGAACTGTGACAAATCAACCTCGAAATATGTGAGGATTAGTGGTAACTGACGGCTACTCTAAGTTTAGACCCAAAGCAAATCAAGGTCGTATGCGATCTTTTGCAAAATCCTGTGATGGCGACAGGACAAAACTTAGCCACTAAACGGATAATTTACAGATTTATATTCTAATAAAAAACAAATTATTGTATTTTAATAAAGAAATTAACGATTTTTTAGGAATTAAACAATGCAAAATATCGGGATGTCGTCAAAACTCGACAATGTCTGCTACGACATTAGGGGTCCTGTACTCAAACATGCTAAACGCATGGAGGAAGAAGGGCATAAAATCCTAAAGCTAAACATTGGTAACCCCGCCCCATTTGGTTTTGACGCCCCTGATGAGATTCTAGTAGATGTAATCCGTAATCTACCAACTTCTCAAGGCTATTGTGATTCCAAGGGTATTTACTCAGCACGTAAAGCCGTCGTGCAGCACTACCAACGTAAAGGCATCCGTTCTCTGGATGTGGAAGATGTATACGTAGGCAACGGTGTTTCCGAACTCATCGTAATGGCAATGCAAGCGCTATTGAATAATGGCGATGAAATGCTGATCCCAGCACCGGATTACCCATTGTGGACGGCATCTGTTGCGCTATCAGGTGGTAAGCCTGTTCATTACTTATGTGATGAAGGTGCGGACTGGTATCCAGATCTAGAAGACATCAAAAAGAAAATCACGCCAAAAACACGCGGTATTGTTCTCATCAACCCGAACAACCCAACGGGTGCGGTTTACAGCCGTGATTTCCTTTTAGAAGTGATTGAGATTGCGCGTCAGCATAAGTTGATGATCTTCGCCGACGAAATCTACGACAAAGTACTTTACGACGGTGCAACACACACTTCTGTCGCAACACTTACTGACGATGTATTGGTAATGACCTTCAACGGTCTGTCAAAAGCATACCGTGTTTGTGGTTTCCGCGGTGGTTGGATGTTCCTAACGGGTCCTAAACATTTGGCACAAGGCTATATCAACGGTCTCGAACTGCTGTCTTCAATGCGTTTGTGTGCCAACGTACCAATGCAACATGCAATCCAAACCGCGTTAGGCGGCTACCAAAGTATTAATGAGTTAATCCTGCCAGGTGGTCGTCTTCTTGAACAACGAAACCGCGCTTACGAACTGATCAATCAGATCCCTGGGGTTTCGTGTGTGAAGCCAAAAGGCGCGATGTACTTGTTCCCGAAAATCGACACCAAGATGTACAACATCAAAAATGACCAACAAATGGTCTTGGATTTCTTAAAACAAGAGAAGGTATTGTTGGTACAAGGCTCTGGCTTCAACTGGCCAAAACCCGATCACTTCCGTATCGTGACTTTACCCCACGTAGAAGATCTCGAAACCGCGATTAGTCGCTTTGAACGGTTCTTAACAACGTATAGCCAGTAGTAATTACTACTGAACTCTCATATGCTTAGAGGAGCTCCTAGTGAGCTCCTTTTTTTGTATCAGAATCAAAATTGGAGACAGCAATGAAAGAAAGCCATTTTTTCGCCCACTTGGCACGAATGAAGCTCATCCAACGCTGGCCCTTGATGCGCTCGGTATCACCGGAAAACGTTTCTGAACACAGCTTGCAAGTCGCGTTTGTCGCTCATGCCCTCGCCTTAATCAAAAACAAGAAGTTTGGCGGCAACCTCAATCCTGAACGGATAGCAATTCTAGCTATGTACCACGACTCCAGTGAGGTGTTAACTGGTGACTTGCCAACTCCTGTAAAATACTACAACCCAGAAATCTCCAAAGAATATAAGAAGATCGAAGCAGCTGCGGAACAAAAGTTACTGTCCATGTTGCCTGAGGAGTTTCAAGACGATTTTGCTCCCTACCTGTTGTCGCACTCTGCGCATGAAGAAGATGCATTGATCGTGAAACAAGCTGATTCCATCTGTGCATATTTAAAATGTCTCGAAGAACTTAGTGCAGGTAATCACGAGTTTGCTCTCGCCAAGAAGCGTCTCGACATCACTTTGCAAGAACGTAAAACACCGGAAATGGAATACTTCCTTCATATCTTTGCCCCAAGTTTTGAATTATCGCTGGATGAAATCAGTTAGTTGATGGAGAGAAACGTGTCGTTTGAATTAGATACTTCATGGCAAGAGCGCCATGACGATGAACATAAGATCCGCCGTGACGATCATCGCAGCCCATATCAGCGTGACCGTGCGCGCATCTTGCACTCTGCGGCTTTCCGCCGCTTACAGGCGAAGACTCAGGTCCACGGCAACAGCTTAGAAGACTTCCACCGAACTCGCTTAACCCACTCTCTCGAAGCCGCGCAATTGGGAACGGGTATCGTAGCGCAGCTCAAGAAAAAGCAACCAGAGTTTCGAGATCTTCTGCCGTCTGACAGCTTGATCGATTCTCTCTGTTTAGCACACGACATTGGTCATCCTCCCTATGGACATGGTGGTGAAGTAGCCCTCAACTACATGATGCGTGAGCATGGAGGTTTTGAGGGGAATGCTCAAACATTTCGTATCGTCACCAAACTAGAGCCATATACTGAGCACTTTGGTATGAACTTATCGCGACGCGCGCTACTTGGTTTGATCAAATACCCTGCGCTACTTAGCCAAACTCGTGCAGTCTGCTTACCTGACCCAGTCGAACACCAACGCAAGCTAAAAGCCAAAGACTGGTGCCCAGCAAAGGGGATCTACGACTGCGATAAGGATTTGTTCGATTGGGTCATTGCACCATTAACCGACAACGACAAAGCCTTGTTAAGCCAAATGCGCTGTCGCCCAGAATCAGACTTTGAGCACTGTAAAACTCGCTTCAAGTCACTCGATTGTTCCATCATGGAACTCGCCGATGACATTGCTTATGGCGTACATGATTTGGAAGATGCAATTGTGCTGGGAATGGTCACTCGCCAACAATGGCAAGAAGGAGCAGCAAGCCAACTGGCGGATTGTGGTGACCCGTGGTTTGAAGAGCACATTGGGTCAATCGGGCAGATGTTGTTTAGTGGCAAACATCATGAACGCAAAGATGCGATCGGCGGTATGGTCAATGCGCTACTTACCAGTATCTCAATTAAAGTCGTCGATGAACCATTTAACAATGCGCTGCTGGCTTGGAACGCCTGCTTAGAACCACAGATGGCAAAAGCGCTTGAAGTCCTCAAACACTTTGTTAGTAAGTATGTGATTCAAGTGCATCAGGTGCAGATTGTTGAGTATAAGGGTCAACAGATCATCATGGATTTGTTTGAGGCATTAAGTGCCGATCCTGAACGCTTACTTCCTACACACACCCAAACCTTGTGGCAAACTGCCACCACCGAGAGCGCAAAAATGCGAGTGATAGCAGATTACATCTCGGCGATGACTGACGGGCATGCACAAAAGCTACACCGTCAGTTGTTTTCTTCAATCGTGCTCTAACCGAAAAGGACGGCTGAACCTTAATCCCCTTTCAGCTTAATGAGCTTTCAAATATACCCAAGTGACTTCAAGATGCAGGATTCAGAGCGTTGTCATTGATTCGAGTTCAAGGAAAACAACACAGCGTAATAGCCAGCTCTTTCCAAGTTGT
>NZ_JAKRGG010000057.1:0-20609 GCF_022347645.1 Vibrio sp. MMH1-50 | reverse complement strand
TAGGTTCAGCGAGACTGACTTGGTTTGTAGACGCGGCGGCGATTTAAAGGTTTAGTGGGTCTAAATCAAGAATCGACAACAAAGTATACAAGCCAAGGCCCTTACTATTTACAAAGAGTGCCCTTTGGGAGCGTGTTTTTGACTCGCTTTTTTAGTCAAACAATGGCCGCGTCAAACAACTTGGAAAGAGCTTGCTATTACACTGCGTTGTTTTCCTTGCTCTCGAATCAATGACAACGCTCTGAATCCTGCATCTTGAAGTCACTTGGGTATAGGTATAAATCAACCCTATGTGAACGAAAAAAGCCTCCCGGATGAATGGGAGGCTTAGAGCTTTCAGACGAACTAAATGTTGTAACCTTTTAGTTAATAGAAGGGGACTATTAACGTAGTAGCGACATTGCCATACCAGGCAGTTGGTTCGTTTGAGAAAGAACCGTTGTACCAGCTTGCATAAGCATTTGGTTCTTAGTCATGCTTGAAGATTCTGCTGCGAAGTCTGCATCCATGATACGGCCTTTCGCTGCAGTAGTGTTCTCAACCATGTTACCAAGGTTAGTCATAGTGTGTTCTAGACGGTTGATGTTCGCACCGAAGTCTGCACGAGAAGAACCAATCTTTTCAACTAGACCAGCAGCGCCACTGATTTTATCAAGAGCTGCTTTCGCTTTAGTTGCATCACCAACACCGTCAGTGATTGCTGCGTCAGCTAGGATATCCGTGATTTCAGTAATACCAGCACTTGCGTCTACAGATAGTGTTTCAGCTGAAGATGAACCGATTTGGAATGATACTGCGCCTGCACCGAAGCCGCCGCCTTTAAGAAGGTTTTGACCACCGAACTTAGTGTTGTCAACGATGTTGTTAAGTTCTTTAGTTAGCTCTTGGAATTCTTTATCAAGAGATGCGCGGTCAGTAGCACTGTTTGAACCGTTCAACGACTGTGTTGCTAGGTCGTTCATGCGGTACACGATGTTAGTCATTTCGTCCATCGCGCCTTCCGCAGTTTGCATCATTGAGATGCCGTCTTGTGCGTTACGCATTGCTACGTTCATGCCACGAGTTTGTGCTTCTAGTCGGTTAGCAATTTGCAGACCTGCAGCATCGTCAGCCGCTGAGTTAACACGGAAGCCTGTGCTCAAACGCTCCATTGCAGTGTTTAATAGACCATTTGTGTTGTTCAGCGTGTTTTGCGTAACAAGTGAAGCGTAGTTAGTGTGCATAGATAAAGCCATCGTAAGTCTCCTTGGTTTTCAATATCTTTTCAGGCCTCGGGAATTTCCCTGCTCACTAACAAGAGGCGGTTAATTGGTTTTAATGATTAATTAGAAAGTTAAATATTTTTTCCAAATGGCTCATTTTGATGGTTTTTGGTGATGCCCATTCCAGAAAATCGCTGATTTAGACCCAGTAGACCGTTAAATCGCCATCGCATCTACAAACTAAGTCCTTCATGTTTACAAACTAAATCAACCTCGCTGAACCCATCGTCTCGACACGACTGGGTATAAAAAAGGGCGAACTCTAAATTTAGAATTCGCCCTTATTGTTCTACGGCATTCTTACTTTATTCGTCATCAAACGATTGAAAAGACAGTGACGTAGGAATATCGCTGAAGTATCCGAAATAGTAACTCGCGCCTAATAAACGGTAGCGGTTGAGTTCTACTTGGCTTGCGACACGCCCTGCTACCCATGGAAATTGATTGCGACGTAGGAAGCGAGCAATAGGTAAAAACGCATGTTGATCTTCTTTGTTTTCTATCGTCACAGATAACTTAATCATGTCTGGCTCGAAATCCACAATATGCTCAAAGTGAATTTGATTTGTCGCGATCTCGAACCAGAGTGCAAAGGCGTTTTCTTTGAGCTGCTCAACCAAAGTACCAACGCGTTCGTGTAAGCAGAGCGCTTTATCTGCTTGCAGAGATGGCACGACATGTTGAAATCCTGCATTGTGAAACTGAATCATTTGCTCAAGAAAGTGCTCGCCAGGCTGCCAAAGCAGCGCATCAACATGAATTGGCACGACCACGTTGCTGATCAAATCGGGATGAAACGCTTCTAACTGAAATTGAGTTTGGCGAAGCGCGAGATACAAGCTGTAAAGATCTAAGCAAAACAGCATTTGCTGAGAAAGTTCAAATTGATACACGCTCTGCTCACCACGTGACCCAAAACGTAATGTGAGGTGTTGGTATTCCACCTCTCCTGTTTTCGTCTCACGAATTGCCTGACACGCATGCTGAATGTCATTGTGTTTGAGTGCATCAAACACCAGTTTATCGTCTTCCGTGACAATGTGTTCCTCAGCAAGGCAACACAAATAGTCGTACATCGCTTTGTTTGAGATGAGATTATCCAAGGTTACCTACCACGTTGATTTGTTTGTTTTCTGGAATTTCATTGTAAGACAGTACTGCCAACCCTTGGGTAAAGGTGCGGGCATAACGTGCCAGCAATGGTCGCAGTTGAGGCATCACCAGTAAAATTGGTGGCAGACCTTGCTGCTTAAGTTGTTGACGAATCAAGGGTAAATTCTGTTGGAACTGTCCAAGAATGTTTGGTTCGATCGGGAAACTGTCTAGCATGACCGTGCCTGCTGCTTGTGCTTGTTGCAGTGATGTCATCAACATCTGTTCGAGTTCGTCAGACAAGGCGTAGACGTTCAACTCGTTTTTCTGACCAGCAATTAAGTTGACCAAGGTGCGTTTGAGTGCGCAACGTACGTCTGCAGCAAGCAAAATTGGATCTTTGGTGTTTTCCGATGATTCCAACATGGTATTGGCGATGGTGCGAATGTCTTTTAGTGGCACTTGGTCAAGCAGAAGCTGACGATAAACCTTAAGTTGCTGGGCTGGTGTTAATGCTGCCGCTAACGCTTCAGCCAGTTTTGGCGCTTGTGCTGTAAGGCGTTGAGTCATGGCTTCTACGTCATCGTGCGTAAACAACTCTGCCAAATTGGTCTTCATGATCTTGCTGATGTGGGTGGCGATTACCGTACCATCGTCAACCACCTGATAACCCATATTCAGGGCTTTGGCTTTGTCTTGATGTTCAATCCAAACGGCTGGCAATTGGTAAGCGGGATCGCTTCCTAAAATACCATCAACTTCGCCATAGGTTTCACCAACAGCAATTGCCATTAAGCGTTCTGGTTCGATAAAGCCTTGTTCAATCACTTCACCATTTAGAGCGATGGTGTATTGATTTGGCTTTAAGCTTAAGTTGTCGCGGATACGGACTTCAGGCAGTAAGAAACCCACTTGTTCAGAGAGGTTGCGACGCACACCACGAATACGCTGTGCCAAAGGTGCACCTTGTTCTCTGTTGACCAAATGCACTAAGCGGTAACCTAGGGCAAGGGACAAAGTGTGAACGTGTGGAATATCATCCCAAGTTAGCGTGGTCTCTTCTTCTTGCATTGCATGAGAAAGCGCTTCTACTTGGTCAATTTGTGGGTCTTGGACGGGCTTTTTACTTTGTCGCCATCCAGCAAATGCCAATACTGCAGCAAAGGTGAAAAATGCCAAATGAGGCATACCTGGTACGATACCAATCACCACCATAATGCCAGCAACGGTGAACAAAGTTGCTGGTGTTGCCAGTAACTGCTTATGCATGGTTTCTGACATGCCATTGTCGCTGTCGTTGATACGAGTAACGATAATAGCAGCGGCAGTAGCAAGTAATAGTGATGGGATTTGTGCAACGAGACCGTCACCAATGGTCAGTAGGGCATAAGTCTTGAAGGCTTCGGAAGCAGGTAATCCGTGCTCGAATACACCAATACTGATACCACCAATGATGTTGATGAATAGGATCAGCAAACCTGCGACAGCATCACCACGAACGAACTTAGATGCACCATCCATTGAGCCGTGGAAATCGGCTTCGTTCGCGACTTCTTTACGACGCAGACGTGCAGTCTCTTGGTCGATCAAACCAGCGTTGAGGTCGGCATCGATCGCCATTTGTTTACCTGGTAAGGCATCCAAGGTAAAGCGAGCGGATACTTCAGAAATACGCTCACCACCTTTGGTGATCACGACGAAGTTAATGATCATCAAGATGATGAACACCACCATACCAACGACATAGTTACCACCGATAACCACTTCACCGAAGGCTTGGATAACTTTACCTGCCGCATCTCCACCGTTGTGACCTTCAAGCAATACGATACGCGTTGATGCTACGTTCAGTGTTAAGCGTAATAACGTCGCGACCAACAAAATAGTTGGAAAAACTGAAAAGTCGAGTGGTCGCTTTGCTGTAGTGCTGACCAGCAATACCAGAATCGCTAAAACGATGTTGAAGGTAAACAGCGCATCCAACAGTAATGGTGGTAGAGGCAAAATTACCATTGCCAAAACCATCAGCAAGACAATTGGAATTCCCATATAGCCTTTGGTGGAAGTTTGAAGTTGTTTTAACCGGTTAAACATACTCTCGTGTCCTTGGGTAAACGCGGGTTAATCAGTGTTGCAAATGCTTTGGAATTGAAAAGTGAGGCAAAGGTGTTGGTTCTTTTCCTTCCCCTTTACGAAAGGCTTTCAATTGCAAAACGTAAGTTAGAATGTGAGCCACAGCGATATAGAGCTGGCTTGGGATGGCTTGCTCAATTGCGGTGGTGTGATAAATCGAACGAGTAAGAGGCGGCGAGTTGATGATCTCGACCTTGTTCTCGCGGGCAATACGTTGAATGTGCATTGCGGTCTCATCGACGCCTTTTGCGACCACAAATGGCGCATCAGAAAGTGATGGCTCATATTTCAATGCGACGGCGTAGTGAGTCGGGTTAGTGATCACTACGTCTGCAGTAGGCACCATTTTGTCGATTTTACGACGAGCAAACTGTTGTTGAATTTGTCGAATACGTTGTTTGACTTCAGGGCGACCTTCGTTGTTTTTGAACTCTTCTTTGAGCTCTTGTTTGGTCATTCGTAGTTCCTTGAGGTGTTCCCAACGTTGGTAAGGAATGTCAATAACTCCAAACAGTAATAGAGCAAACCCCATCAGCAGTAGACCTTCGAACAAAATCGACATGATCAGAGAAAAACCTTGGCTCAATGGCAAGTTTTGCATACCAAGTAGCGGCTGCAAATGGTTGTCCAAGTAGCCATAGAGGATGCCGAAGATAACCAAAACCTTGAAGGTTGATTTCAACAGCTCAACGACTGAGCGAGTCGAGAAAATGCGCTTAATACCTGAGATAGGGTTGAGCTTGCTTAGCTTTGGCATCACGTTGGCTGGTCGAAACATCCAGCCACCTAGCACCATGCTACTGCCACAGGTCACAATGATGATCACCGTGAAAAGCGGTAACAGCATCTCAATAATGACAGCCAAACTTTGACCTAGGTGCTCGACCAACTGTTTTGGATTTTCTAAGTCCGCTTTAGTCAAGGTCATGTTGTAGCGGAATACGCCCGAGATGCTTTCCCAAATGCCATTCAGTTGAGAATAAAAGAACAGCGCTACCGCTAAAAATATCACAGCAGTCGTGAACTCTTTTGCGCGAGGAATCTGCCCTTCCTGGCGGGCTTTTTTTACCTTCTGGGGGGAGGCTTTCTCGGTTTTGTCTTGTGACGACTGATCGCTCATGAGCCCCCCAACATAAAGTTGTTCAGAAAACGAATCGTGTCATGCACCAATGCGGTGTAGCGGCTTGGCACGCCAGATACTGAAATCAAAACACTGAATAGACCTAATAACATGGTCATCGGGAAGCCGAGTGCATACACGTTAAGTGACGGGGCTGCTCGGTTCATCACACCAAAGCTGATGTTTGCAAGCAGCATGGACACGATAGCCGGTAGCGCTAAAGCAAGTGAAGAGGCAAACATCCACCCAAATATGTTGATAATGCCTTGAAGAGATAGAGCGGTAATACCTGAGCCGACCGGCCAAACGACAAAGCTCTGAATGACAATGTCGATAACCAACAAATGTCCTTCAAGTGCAAGGAACAGCAAAGTAGAAAAAATCAGAAAAATACGTCCAAGAATGGCGACCGAAAGTCCGTTCACTGGGTCATTCATCATCGCCATACCTAAACCCATCTGCAGAGAGATGACTTGACCAAGCATGGTAAAGACATTGAATAGCATATGCAGAATCAACCCAAACATCACGCCCCAGATTGCTTGCTCGAAAGCAAGAAACAGAGACGTCATAGAGAAGAGTTCGACTTCTGGCATGGGTGGCATCAGTGGAGCGGTGATCACCACAATAGAAAGGGCGAGCAAGCTGCGCACCCAAACAGGAATAAGTGCATCTCCGAAAAAAGGCATGGAGATAAACACCGCGCCCACACGGAAAAATGGCCACCAAAGTTGACCAAGAATCATGGACAATTCCGCGAACGAGATCGTCATTAGCCGATCATCCCCGGAATGTTGTGGAATAGGTAATCGAACAGCTCCATGATTTTTCGCAGCATCCAGTGACCTGCGAAAATCACCATAAGGAGTGTGACTAATAGACGCGGTAAGAAACTCAGTGTCTGTTCGTTAATCTGTGTTGCGGCTTGAAATACCGCAATACACAAACCAACAATCAAACCAGGTACAACAAGCACTGCCACCATCAGGATGATAAGCCATACTGCGTCAGAGAATAGAGTGACGGTTAATTCTGGTGTCATGATGTTCTCCCATCACCCAAAGCTGGCAGACAAGGTACCAACCGTCATCGCCCAACCATCAACAAGAACAAAAATGACCAGTTTAAAGGGTAGGGAGATGATCAGAGGTGACAACATCATCATACCCATTGCCATTAAGACACTAGCGACCACCAGATCGATGATCAAAAATGGAATAAATAACATGAAGCCAATTTGGAAAGCTGTTTTGAGTTCACTGATCACAAATGCTGGCAGTACAACAGCGAAAGAAATGTCTTCAACATTTTGATCTATTGGCTCATTCGCAATACGTAACATCTGCTCTAATGAGCTTTGGTGCGTCTGCGCTAACATAAAGCTTCTGACTGGCTTTTCAGCTACAGAAAACGCCTGAACCAAAGTAATTTCACCGTTGTCATAGGGCTTAAACGCATTGTCGTAAATGTCAGTCCAAACGGGACGCATAATTAGAATCGTCAGCGTCAAAGCAATACCCACCAACACTCGGTTTGGTGGGCTTTGTTGCAAACCTAAAGCCTGACGCAAAATTGCTAGTACGACGATAATACGCGTAAAGCTGGTGGCCATGAGGATAAACGCTGGCAAGAAGCTGAGTGCTGTCATGAGCAACAGAATCTGAAGCTTCACACTGTACTCTTGTTGTGTGTCGCCGTCGGAGACCGATAGGATCGTTAAGCCGTTGTCCGCCGCCATGGTTGGCAGTGCAAACAGTAATAAACCGAACACCACCATCGTCAGCAAAGATCGTCGACGCTGACAAACACTCAGAACATTCATTGCGCAATCCATCCGAACTTATCGACCTACACCGCTAAGTGCGGAGTCGTGTACATCAATAAGGCGAAGTCCATATTTATCGTTAACAACGACGACTTCTGCTTGTCCCATTAGCGACCCGTTAACTTTAACGTCTAGAGGCTCACCGTTGAGTTTATCAAGCTCAATGACGGTACCTTCACCAGCTTTCATCAAGTCACCTAACGGTATCTCTTTGCTCGCGACTTCAAGTGTTACGGTCACTGGAATGCTCTTGAAGAAACTCAAATCGCGCTCGGCAACAGGTTCAGCTTTAAAAGTTGGCTCAGTTTCAAAATCTTCCAACTGAAAATCATCAAAATTTAATTCATCGGCGTCGAATGCTGTGTTCTCTTGCGCTTCGCTCATCGCTGCGATTCCTTATCTGGGTTAAAAATCAAAACAAGCTGACCGTCTTGCTCGGCAACACGACCAGTGAAAAGGGTTTGGGGACCAATGCTGATAGGCACGGTATTTAGAAGCTCTATTGGCAAAATATCGTTAGGCTGTAGCCCCACAACGTCACTGAGCGCCATGGTTTTTTTGCTTAGCACGACGTTGAGACGAACGGGGGTGGATTCTAAAGAACGACAAAACGGCTGATACAGATCGGCATCGCTGTGCATTTCCAGCTGCTCAATCAGAGTTTGAATCATCGCACTGTCTAGCTTGAGGTGAATGGTGCCCTGATAGTCTTCAAACGCGATGGAAAGTTCGGCGTGTAAGCCAATTCCGCGTGGCGTTTCATACTCACAAAGTTGCCACATTTCTTGAGGAGCGAGCCAATTGGTGATGATTCGGCTAATCCGTTCTTGCAATCGTAAATCACTAGCGGTTAATGAGGTTGAACTGCGCTCTGTCGTTGCGCCGTAAAAACGGTCTGCTAACTTAATCAGAGTTTGCGAATCACCATGAACATACACCATGCCCTCATCTTGATGTTGGTAAGTGGACGTTTGGTCCTTATCCAACAGCGTTGGCGAGAACCGATGCAGCTCGACAGAAACTAAGCTCGCTTCGACTTTGTTTGAGCTGAGCCAATTTTGCAATTCATTTGTGAGGCTGGAACAGGATTCTGAAATCAAAATTTCGAGCTTTTCACGAATGATATGAATAGGTTTGCCTAATAATTCTACATCTAACAAATTGATGTCGGAAATAGGCTCGTTAACTTTGTTTTTCATCTATATTTTACCGTGCGTTAACAATCTAAACTGCTTCAACTTAATGGCGGCCAGTCTATACATAAAATTTAATGATCCTTTAGTGTCAACTTTGATTATTGTGACTTTAGTTCACATGTTGATTTGTAGGTAACTATATGCACTTTTAATGAAATTTAAAAAGAGTTAGGTTGTGGCTTATAAAATAGTTAATAAAAAATATAACAAGCGGAAGCTAAGATGGTGTTAATTCAACTATTTAGGGTTGAAAGATAATAAAATCATCTAACCTCATGCAATACAAACCATTTTTTGTTGGTCAAATTAAGTTTAAGTAAGAATGAACCCTGCTTTCGTGGGCGTTTGTTGACCAATTTTAATATTTCAGAATAGGGTCTTAATATGATTACCTATGCCAAATTTCCTAATTTGATGGCATATTTAATTAACCATTCTATGTCAGGGCTTTGTAAGATATACCTGGGCAGAAATGGCTTAATAATATTTTCAAGCTTATTTTCTATTGCACTATTAACCTTGTCTAATTCTTCAGTTGCTGGAGAAAAGATCACCATACCCATGGATCTTTCTAATTGGACATATAAAGGAAATAAGTTTAAGTGCAACTTGGTGCATTCAAATATTCCACAGGGGAAGTTTTATTTCCTAGCGGAACCAAATAGCCAAATTTCGTTTATTGCAGATGTTCGAAATAACAACAATAAATGGAATAGCGCGGTGCTAAGTAGTGAGAATGCTCCATGGTCTAATGAGCTTTATACGAAAGATGGGGCGTTGGTTGAGTATAAATTGGCGACGAATCGGTTTAAGTTTAGCCATGGTGCAGATGCATTACTGGAGCAAGTTGCTTCAGGTCGTTGGGTGACATTGTCACTTGACGGAAGTAATCCTTCCGCTATTAGCGCTGTAACGTTACCAACTATCCGAATGCAGAGTGCATTGGAGTCCTTCAACCAGTGCCGCGCTCGTTTGCCTAAGCTTTCGTTTTCCCAAGCACGCGATATCAATCTGCCATTTAATTTTGGTCAAAAGCAATTAAGTGTTAAGCAATCAGACACATTGGCCGCCTTATACAGTTATGTGTCTGTCGATGAGCGCGTCACTAAGATTTTGATCGATGGTTACACCGATAATGTAGGCTCTCAGCTTGCAAATTTAAGCGTATCACGTCAACGAGCCCAGCAAGTCGCAGATGCCCTTGTTGCGCTAGGTGCTGAGCGCAGCATGATTGAAATTCGTGCCCATGGTGCTCGCTACCCTATCGCCAGTAATAACACGTCAGCCGGACAAGCCAAAAATCGCCGAGTCACATTAAGACTGGTTCGAGACAATGAACGTGTGATTGCGAAAAATCGCCCAGAAGTAAAACAACCCCAACAAGAGAAGGTAAAGGTTCAATGATGACGAAAACAGATATTTTGTTGGTTGAGCCAAATGAAAACCTTGCTCAACCAGTGTTGGGTGTACTTGAGAATGCAGGATATTCGACAAAACACAGCCGCACTGGTCGTAGCGCACTTTTGCAAGAGCGTGCTTGTATCACTCTGGTGAGTTCTAACTTGCCTGATATGTGTGTGCGTGAGTTTGTGGCATGTCATCAGAAGCAGCGCAATGCTGGTGTCGTGATCGCTGTTGTCGATCAAGAACAGGGCATCTTAGCTGCGGAAACAATGAAGTCAGGCGCGACAGACTACCTACTTCGTCCGTTCGAAACCAACCAATTACTGAATTTACTTAAGCGCGTAGAAGCTTTAGGTAAGCCATTGGCAAACATCGTGGCGGAATCATGGCGTAGCAAACAGGTGCTTCAATTAGCTCATCGCGCAGCATGCACTAATGCAAGCGTCCTTATTACTGGTGAATCTGGTACGGGTAAAGAAGTGCTTGCTCGCTATGTGCATGAGCAATCTCCAAGAGCGGATGGACCTTTTGTTGCGGTCAACTGCGCGGCTATTCCAGAATCCATGTTGGAAGCGGTGTTGTTTGGTCATGTAAAAGGCGCGTTTACCGGAGCAACAAACTCACAAAGCGGCAAATTCGAAGAAGCCAATGGTGGCACCATTTTGTTGGATGAAATCGGTGAGATGTCGCCAGCAGTGCAAGCGAAACTACTACGCGTACTTCAAGAGCGTGAGGTGGAAAGAGTTGGCAGTCACAAAGCAATTCAACTGGATATCCGAGTGATCGCGGCGACCAACAAAGACTTGCGTGAAGAAGTGCAAAAAGCCACGTTCCGTGAAGACCTTTACTATCGTTTGGATGTGCTGCCATTGCATTGGCCGCCGCTGCGTGAGCGCAAAGAAGACATCTTACCGATCAGCCAATTTTTCATCGAAAAATACCAAGATGGCAGTCGTTGTCATCTGTCCCAAGATGCGATTTCAGCACTGAGCCAATATCACTGGCCAGGCAATATTCGTGAACTCGAAAACGTTATTCAACGCGCTTTAGTCATGCGTCACGGTGATTACATTACCGCCCATGACTTGATGTTGCCGATTGAATTGTTAACACCAGTCCAGTCTGTTGAGCCTGTTTCAAGCTTTGGACATGTCGAAGCGAAGAAGCAAGCTGAGTTTCAATTTGTTCTAGATAAATTACGTCAGTTTGGTGGAAACCGAACCAAAACCGCAAACGCATTGGGTGTCTCTACCCGTGCGTTACGTTACAAGCTCGCGGCAATGCGCGAGCACGGTATTGATCTACAGTCGGCGCTTGGCTCGGCTGCCTAAAAGGGGAAAACAAAGATGGCAAGTCAACCAACCAATGCGGTTTCAGCAGAGCAGCTAATGCTGTCAAAAATGGAGGTGATGCGAACACAAGCTCAACCTCCGGAATTTGTGGTAAGTGCAAACCCACTTGATCAGAAAACCTTGAATACTCCAATTTCTTTTTCACAAGCGATGACGAACGTGCTCGATACGGTCAATCAACATCAGTCAGTCGCAAGCCAGAAAATGACGGCTGTAGAAACTGGGGCAAGTGATGATTTGGTCGGGGCAATGATTGCAAGCCAAAAGGCGAGTCTCTCATTCAATGCTTTGATGCAAGTGCGCAACAAAGTCGTGATGTCATTTGAAGATATTATGAAGATGCCGGTGTAATACATGTCAGAACTATCCACTCAAGTCGCCGGTACTTCTGCAATGCATACTGGCACCACTCAGTCATTCTCTTCAAGCAATGGAATGGATGACGTTACAAACAAAATCAAGCAATTGTGGTCAAGCAGCCAACGCAACCTGGTGTTGTCTGCTGTATTGGCTGCTATTGTTGCCGCGCTCATTGTGGTCGCGCTTTGGAGTTCTTCTCAGAGCTTCCGTCCTCTATATAGCCAGCAAGAGCGCTTTGATATTGGCGAGATTGTGTCGGTATTAGAAACGGAAGGCATCAGCTACCGTATGCAAGAGCAAAATGGACAAGTGCTGGTTCCTGAAGGTGAGGTTGCACGTATCCGTATGCTTTTGGCTTCAAAAGGGGTAAAAGCGAAGCTGCCAACGGGTCTTGATTCATTAAAAGAAGACAGTTCTCTTGGTACCAGTCAGTTCATGGAAACTGCACGCTACCGTCATGGTTTAGAAGGTGAGTTAGTGCGTACTATCATGTCTCTAAACTCAGTCGCAAACGCACGTGTGCACCTTGCTATTCCTCGTCAAACCCTGTTTGTGCGTCAAAATACGGAAAACCCGTCGGCTTCGGTCATGCTAGAGCTTAAACCGGGTGAAGACCTTAAGCCTGAGCAAGTTGAAGCGATCATTAACTTGGTGGTTGGCAGTGTGACGGCAATGAAGCCGGAGTTTGTCTCTGTCGTTGACCAATACGGTCGCCTACTGAGTGCAGACGTTGCTTCTGCTGAAGCTGGTAAAGTGAACGCCAAATACCTTGAATATCAAAAAAACGTTGAGAAACAGATCATTCAACGTGCCGCTGACATGCTGACCCCAATCGTGGGACCAAGTAACTTCCGTGTTCAAGTCGCGGCAGATATGGATTTCAGCCAAGTTGAAGAAACGCAAGAAATCCTAGACAACGCTCCAGTGGTCCGTAATGAGCATACGATTCAGAATAACTCAATTGACCAAATCGCTCTTGGTATCCCTGGTTCATTGAGCAACCAACCGCCAGTCACCGGTGAAACGCCAACGAATGACAGCCAGAACTCAAACGCGCGTTCGGAGATCAACCGTCAATACGCAGTGGGTAGCAGTGTTCGTCGTACTCAATACCAACAAGGTCAGATAGACAAATTAAGTGTTTCGGTCTTGCTGAATTCACAAGCGGCGCCGGATGGTGTGGCTTGGAGCGAAGCCGATAAAACGCAAATTTCGACCATGATCATGGACGCAGTTGGTATCTCAAACGCTCGTGGTGATAGCTTGAGCCTTATGAGCTTCAACTTCACTCCAATCGAGATTGACGCGCCGCCGGCAATGCCTTGGTGGCAAGACCCGACGGTACAGCAGCCTTTGCGTTACGTGATTGGCGGAATGTTGGGTTTGGCGATGATCTTCTTTGTTCTTCGTCCGCTTATCATGCATCTCACAGGTGCAGACAAACCTGCTCCTGAGCTGGAGTTTGCTGAGCCGCAAATCGAACCGGATTACGACAACCTACAAACTCGTGAAGAGCGTGAGCGTGAAGAAGTGCTCAATCGCAAACTATCAGAGAAAGGGATTGCCGTTTCGTCTGGATTGGATGTTAACAGTGACATGTTACCGCCAGCAGGCTCTCCACTTGAGATTCAATTGAAACACCTACAGCTTATTGCCAACGAAGAGCCAGAGCGTGTAGCCGAAATTCTGAAACAATGGGTAAACATCAATGAACACAGCGCCGTTGACGTCAAAACAGACGCTTAGTTATGTAGAACAAACCGCCCTTGTGCTACTGGGGATGGGAGAGGACGCGGCTGCGAAAGTGCTGCAAAACTTTACTCGTGATGAAACCCAGCGTGTGACTCGCGCAATGGCGAAGTTAAATGGCATCAAAAGTGATTCGGCTCGTGGTGTCATCCAAAACTTTTTTGAAGATTTCCGAGAGCACAGCGGCATTCGTGGCGCGTCGAAAGAATACTTGTCCAATACGCTACGTAAAGCGTTAGGTAACGATTTGGCAAAGGGGTTGCTCAACAACCTGTATGGCGATGAAATTCGCAATAACATGCAGCGTTTACAGTGGGTAGAGGCGGAAACGTTGGCACGATTTATCGTCAACGAGCACCCACAGATGCAGGCTATTTTCTTAGCTTACCTACCGGCGGACAGTTCTTCAGCCGTATTGAAGCACCTGCCGCAGGATTACCATGATGAGATCTTGTTCCGTATTGCTCAGTTGCAAGATATCGATCACCAAGTTGCGAACGATTTGCACGAGCTTGTAGAACGTTGCATTGACAAGGTTTCTGCTAGCCAAACCACGCCTTTGTCTGGTGTGAAGCAAGCGGCAGACATCATTAACCGATTTGAAGGTGACCGCGCGTCCTTGATGGAAATGCTCAAACTGCACGACGAGGATGTTGTGAATGAAATCGAAGAGAACATGTTCGACTTCATGGTGCTGGGTCGTCAGCGCGAAGAAACCATGGATGCACTGGTTCAACAGATCCCATTGGAATTGTGGGCTGTGGCATTGAAAGGCTCCGAGATTACTATGCAGCAGGCAATCAAACGTTCTATGCCTCAACGTATGGTTAAAGCGTTAGAAGACGATATGGAACTGCGCGGCGCTGTGGTATTGAGCCGAGTGCAGCGTGCACGTCAGGACATTATGCAGCTAGTTCGTGAGCTCGATGAGTCGGGCGAAATTCAACTGCTACTTTACGAAGAGCCAACGGTGGAGTAACGCAATGGCAGACAAAGCACCAAATACCATGCGTTTACCCCCAAGTGGTTACCGTTTACATCGCTTTCCACCTTTGGCACAGCCAGTAAATATTGAAGATGACTTCGCGCTGGAAAATCAAGGTTGGCAAGATACTCAAGCTGATATTCAGCAACAGCTTGAGGCTGGCTTTCAACAGGGTTTACAGCAAGGTCATGATGAAGGTCTACGTCAAGGCATTGAGCAGGGTAAACAACAAGGCTTGCTCGATGGACAAAAAGAAGGCTTTCAAAAAGGGTTTATTTCTGGAGAGCAATCTGGAAAGCAAGGTTTTATGGAAGCGGCGAAACCAGTGAATGAGTTGTTCCATGCTCTGTCTCGTTGGCAGAACGAAAAAGAACAACAACAACGTCACATGATTTGCGAGTTAGTACAAAAGGTGGCGCAGCAGGTTATTCGTGCTGAGCTGACCTTAATGCCACAGCAAATCTTAGCCTTGGTTGATGAAACGCTATCAGCAATGCCGGGCAAAGCGGAGAGTGTGATTGTGCATTTGAATCCGCAGGATTTAGAGCGTATTAATCAGATCAATGCAGATTTGCCATCAGCTTGGAAGTTGGTTGCAAATGCCGAGTTGCCTGTGGGCGGTTGTCAGCTTGTCACCGAAGATGCCGAAGCTGATGCGAGCTGCGATTCACGCTTGGAAGCTTGTATGGACAACGTAAAGCAGCACTTGCTTGATGAAGTGTCGATTCCGCAGGTTGAAACCGAAGATGAATAGCACCTTAAGCCATGAAGTATTAAGTGAGCGTTTGAGCGATGCATTAGCGTCGCTCGATTCAATTCCCGTTGCGAGAGTGACAGGGCGATTGATCAAAGTAAATGGTTTGATGCTTCAAGCCGTTGGCTGTCGTTTCAAACTGGAACAACGTTGCCTAGTTGAAACCGCAGAAGGGGATATGATCGAAGCGCAAGTGGTTGGCTTTGATCATACCGTCGCCTACTTAATGCCTATTCGCCGTTTAGGTGGCTTATTTGCTGGTGCCAAAGTCATTCCACTGGATGGAGACAGCACGGTACAGCTTAGTTCGCAATGGTTAGGGCGGGTGGTCAACGGATTAGGTGAACCGTTCGATGACGGTGCGCCACTTAAAGGGGGAGATCGTGTTTCACTTGAACCTAAACCGATCAACCCACTTAAACGTCGCCCGGTCGATACGCCTCTTAATGTTGGCGTTCGTGCTATCAATGGTTTATTGACCGTGGGTAAAGGGCAGCGCATTGGCTTGATGGCTGGCAGTGGTGTCGGTAAAAGTGTCTTGATGGGAATGATCACGCAGAACACAGAGGCAGATGTGATTGTCGTGGGTTTGATTGGCGAACGTGGTCGAGAAGTCCGCGAGTTTATTGAACGAAACCTAACACCAGAAGCTCGTCAGAAAGCGGTGATTATCGCCGCACCCGCGGATGAATCGCCACTGATGCGATTGCGCGCCACATTACTTTGTCACCGAGTTGCTGAGTACTTTCGTGACCAAGGTAAAGACGTATTGCTCCTGATGGATTCTTTGACGCGTTATGCGATGGCGCAGCGAGAAATTGCCTTGTCTTTAGGTGAGCCGCCAGCATCACGAGGTTATCCGCCTTCGGTATTCAGCGTTTTGCCTCAGCTTTTAGAACGAGCGGGTAACAGCGAAAACCCGCATGGCAGTCTGACCGCAATCTATACCGTGCTTGCCGAAGGTGATGACCAACAAGACCCTGTGGTTGATTCTGCTCGTGCAATTTTGGATGGGCACGTGGTGTTGTCTCGTCAATTGGCTGAGCAAGGGCATTACCCAGCGATTGATATCAATGCTTCTATTAGCCGTTGTATGAACGCTTGTACTTACGAAGCGCACAGCACGATTGCTAATAACTTCCGTCAGCTTTACTCCAACTATCTGCAAGTTAAAGAGTTATTACCACTGGGTGGCTATCAACCAGGGCAAGATCCTGAGTTGGATCAGTCGGTTTCTATGTATCCGCAATTGCGTGCTTATCTACAGCAGTCTGCAAATGAAGCCGTAGACTACCCAACCAGTTTGACGGCGTTGGCGCAGATGTTCCAGAGTGAGGCGCAATAAGGTTACAGCATGGAGTCCAAACTAAAAGCGGTTGGTAAGCTGCAGCAAATGGAAGAAAAGCAGCGTGATAGAGTGGGGCAGCAGCTCGATGTGATGCGGCAGCGTCACTCTCATCTTGCGATGCAGCTAGAGCAGCTTTCTGAACTCAAAAACCATGCGGGTCAATCCGCCCTTGCAACACCTGTGCTTAATAGCGCGACGCTGATGAACTTAAATCGCGTTGATCACATGCTACAAAAAATGCTTCACCACCACGAACACGAACAAGCCGTGATGCAAGCAGAATGCGCTTCGGTACAAAAACACCTTGAGTACAAACATGCCCGAGTGCAGGGGCTAGAGAAAGTGTTGGAACGTTGGCGCAGTAAACAAAATTATGAGAAAGCCAAGAAAGAGCAGAAATTGATTGAAGACATCATCAATTCCCGCCTAAAACGCAAACCGCTATAAAGTTGCGAACTCTGGCGCTGGTAACTGTTCTTTCTTGTCTTGGTGGTCAAAGAGGTTCGCTAGGTAACGACTCAGCGGCATAGGCTTTGCGACGCCATAACCTTGTGCAAAGTTGATCCCCAAACTGCGTAATATCTCGCTATGTTCTGCGGTTTCTACGAACTCTGCGACGGTTTCTAAGTGCATTTCTTTCGCAACCGTCGCAATGGAACTGACGATCAATCGGTCGGTTTCACTCTTAGTGATTTCACGTACAAATGCCCCTTCAATCTTCAGAATATCTAATGGCAGGCGGCGCAAATACGCAAAGCTAGCGTAACCAGTACCGAAATCATCAATTGCGACTTTACAGCCGAGTTTGCGTAACAAGCTTAAGGTTTCAATCGCTTGTTGTTCATTGATGAGTGCTGAAGATTCGGTAATCTCAAAGCAAATCTTTTCCAACGGTACATTAAAGCTTTTGGCACTCTCTATAATGCGAGAGGCTAGGTTTTCTGCACTTAGGGTTTTCGCGGTAAGATTGATCGCGCAATGCCCAATGTCATCCCAGTTTTTTACCTTGTCCCCAAGCATTCGAAACGTGTTGATGATCACCCAGTGATCAAGTTTTATCTCTAATCCGAATTGGTTGATCAGAGGAAAAAATGCCGCAGGTGAGAGCACTTTTCCGTTTTGTTCTTTTAGGCGTAACAACACTTCAAAACTGTGCTTAGTTTCTTCGACACCTGAGAGCTTCATATATGGTTGGCAGAACAGTTCAAACTGCTCGCGCTTAAACACCTGTTGGATATGGTTGAGTTTATCGACGCGGTCCATTTCGAACGATTGTGCGTTAATCCAATGAATACTGCGATCGCTTTGAGGTGGTTGATCACACAAAATCGACACCACCTTTTCAATGTCTTGCCCGTGATGAACGACGGTACAAAATATCGTTGGCGAAACAAGAGCAACAGAGGTGCCACGCCAATAGAATTGAAAGCTCTCTAGATACTCCACGACTTCTTGCAACTCTTCCTCTGCGAGGTCTGAGTAATGAGTAAAACTCAACAACCCTGTAGAGAAAGGTGGGCGGTAGCAGCGATTGATACTGTCGTTGCGAGAATAAAGAAACTCACTCAGTTGCATGATTAATTGCGATTTACCCTCATGACCGAGGTCTGTGAGCATAGAAAGCGTTGGCGTCAGATCAAGATAGAGCAACAGGGAATGGCGTTGACGACTGATGTCTTCTTTTAACTGGGCGATGTTGGACAAGCCTGAATACGGGTCAATCCGCTCTGAACGAATCTGTCTTTGTGTCATCTCGAACAGCTTCACTGAATAGCCACCGAGTAAATACGCCAAGGTAGTGAGCACGGTAATGATGATCAGCAAACCATAGAACTGTTTGTCACCAATTAAGCCTGCGTTGTAGTGGCTGATACTGTCATTAATGATCAATAAAATGAACGGCGCGCCAACAAACAGTGGGCGAATGAGTCCGTGCTTAGCTAAACCAATCACGACAAGAAGTACGGCAAAGAAGCTCAGCGAGTTGAGCATGAAAGAAGATGAAGAAAGTACCGCAGTAATAAAAATGGCAATACAGCTTACTAGCCATGTTATGTAGCCGCGACAGCGGAAGTTTGAAACTCTTAAACGCTTGTCTAAGGCAAGATACGATTGTGTGTCAGTATCGGTGAGTAAGCTCACCATGACGTACAAAATAGGTGTCACCAACAACTGAGTTAAGTAATTCCCTAGTGTGGCATAGAACAAAAAGTCCGGACTTAGAAATTGGCCATCAACAAAGGTGTTGACCAACATCATCTTGATCGTATTAGCGAACGGAAATAAGCACCCAATGACGACAAAGAATAAAGTGATCCTTTGCTCTGCGGGTTGATAGAGGGCACGGTTGTTGAGGTAATGAAACAAGCTAGAAAATGCGAAAGGCAACAATGGAACAGTGAAAGCGTAAAGCAACGCATGTTCGAGTGTTCTTCCGGTCCAAAAATAATAAGCGAATAACCCGAGTATTACTGCAGGCAATGCGCGCCATTGATAACGAAGAAAACTCACTATCATGACGGAGCTGACGGCAGAAATTAGCTGAAAGGAATCTTGCTCAATAACAAACATCTGCGACAGCGCAAAACCAGCAAACACGGACAATATGACGCCAAGAGTCAAAAACAGCATCGCTGAAATACGGCGACTCGATGCAGCATTATTCATGGACTTGATCTGAAAGTAGTTGGGTAGCCGATAATAACAGGATTATCGGCTTAAGATGTACTGGAAAATGATAAGTTTTAGAGTTTTTATTCTAAAAATTGTAAGTAAGGTTTAAGGCACGTGCTACAAGGGCTGACGGCGTCTGACCCAAGCGAATAAACTGCCAAGAGTGACCAGTCCGAAACCAAGTGAACCGCCACTGCTTTCACCACTGTTATTATTGCCAAAATCATTGCTGGTGGTGTCTTCCGGATCGAACCCTGAATCCCCTTCGCTATGGTAATCCTCGCTTGCAGCCAGGGCGGCGTTGTAGACCGTTTTTACTCCGGAACTGGTTTGCGCCTCGACCCAAGAAGTGTAATTGAGTACTTCTGTAAATACGCTAGGAATAGCGGGAGACTCGCAAACCGAAGATCCGTAGCTCACTATGCCGATCTGTTGATAATCCCCGTTGCTGTCTTGATAGGTCAAAGGACCTCCAGAGTCCCCTGCACATATCCCAGTGTAAGTTCGGTTAGGGAAGCCATTGGCGCACAAGCTTTCTTGTGAGTTAAAGCCTGAAACAAGTGAGGCACACTGTAAATCTGTTAAGGGTTGGATTTCTGCCCAGCGTAGATAGTTAGGGCCTGATGTATCGTTCGTTGAGGTTTGTCCAAGCCCAAAGATTTGATATACCGTCTGCTCACTGTAGTCGCCAAAGTCCTGTGGTAGTGTGATGGATTGGACGTTGTCGGTAATTGGACGCGTGAGCTCCAAGACAGCAATATCGTTAATCCAAAGGTCATCTGGATCGTAGTTTGGATGAATGGTGATAGCTCGCACGTCTTTAAATTCTTCCACAAACACATCGTTCATGGTTGGGTTTTTCACCAACACGCGAAGATCGTTGATTGTCCATCCGCCAGTGAAGACACTCGGTTCTACACAGTGTGCTGCGGTCATGATGTACCTGTCATTAACGATGGTACCACCGCAAATGTTGGCAAACTGACTGGAACCCGTACGGTGTAAAATGACGCGTGCAAAGAAAGGGAGTTGGTTGGCTGTAGCTTGTTGTCCGCCAATAATAAAAGGTTTCACGTCAGGTGAACTGACTTCACCCATCGTTTCGGCTGAGCTAGAAAGTGGGGCAATGAGAACAACGCCACTCATAAAGAAATGATACAACCTCATAAAGCCATCCTTGGATTTCAAAAGCACTCTTTTTACTTTATACCAATTCCGGCATTAATCTATTCACTCGTGATGCAAATAAATCCACGTTATACCCAAGTAACGTCGAGATGCTAGGTTCAGCGAGAATGACTTGGTTTGTAGACGCGGCGGCGATTTAAAGATCTAGTCATTCTAAATCAAGAATCG
>NZ_JAKRGG010000056.1:0-20654 GCF_022347645.1 Vibrio sp. MMH1-50 | reverse complement strand
TGTAGTCTCGATACCAGGTGCGTAGCCGTACTCTGGGTGACCAGGAGTCTTAGAGTGAAGCTGACGGAAGTTCTTAAGATCGTCGATAGATAGCTCGTAACCGCTCAGGTGCAGTAGAGAGTAAATCAGCATAGAGCCGTGACCGTTAGACAGTACGAAGCGGTCGCGGTCAGCCCACTCTGGGTTAGCTGGGTTGTGGTTTAGGTGAGAACGCCAAAGAACTTCAGCGATATCAGCCATACCCATAGGTGCGCCTGGGTGGCCAGAGTTAGCTTGTTGAACACCATCCATGCTAAGAGCGCGGATTGCATTTGCGAGCTCTTTGTTTGAAAGAACGTTACGAGAAGACATGTCTGCTCCTGAGTGCATTAAGCGAATTGATAAAGGAATGTGGGCACATTAACCGAGTAAACTGGGCATAAAAAGTGCGGACAACATTCTCTCAAAGCCAAAATCCGACTGCAAACGTTTTACTCACCATTTTTGCGGTTTTAACTCAATCTTTTCGCACTTAATAGGTAATTTATTAGAAATTCACCCCATCAAAAGCAAACGATTGGGAAATAAGCTAGGCGAATTCAAATCGAAAAAGAGCTTGTAATTCGACTGTGGGAAATTAAAATAGACGTCTAGATGTAGAAACACCTACAAACTGTATTGTATTTTTCGTGGCAAGCTTGCGTTAGTTAGCCATGAGTAAACCTTAAGATTGGAGCTATCATGGCTAAGCACCTGTTCACTTCTGAGTCGGTATCAGAAGGTCATCCAGATAAAATCGCAGACCAAATCTCTGACGCAGTTCTTGATGCAATTCTTGAGCAAGACCCGAAAGCACGTGTTGCTTGTGAGACTTACGTTAAAACCGGCATGGTTATGGTTGGTGGTGAAGTAACGACTTCTGCATGGGTTGATATCGAAGAAATCACTCGTGAAACTGTTCGTGAAATTGGTTACGTTCACTCTGATATGGGCTTTGATGCGAACTCGTGTGCGGTTCTAAACACCATCGGTAAGCAGTCTCCAGACATCAACCAAGGTGTTGATAAAGCAGACCCTAAAGAGCAAGGCGCAGGCGACCAAGGCATCATGTTTGGTTACGCTACAAACGAAACTGAAATTCTAATGCCAGCTCCAATTACTTACTCTCACCGCCTTGTTCAAAAACAAGCTGAAGTTCGTAAGAGCGGTAAACTAGATTTCCTTCGCCCAGATGCGAAATCTCAAGTAACTTTCCAATACGACCAAGGTAAGATTGTTGGTATCGATGCTGTTGTTCTTTCAACTCAACACTGTGATTCAGTAACAACACCTGACCTACGTGAAGCGGTAATGGAAGAGATTATCAAGCCAGTATTGCCTTCAGAGTGGATCACTAAAGACACGAACTTCTTCATCAACCCAACCGGTCGTTTCGTTATCGGTGGCCCAATGGGTGACTGTGGTCTAACTGGTCGTAAAATCATCGTAGATACTTACGGCGGCGCAGCTCGTCACGGTGGTGGTGCGTTCTCTGGTAAAGATCCATCGAAAGTAGACCGCAGCGCAGCTTACGCAGCACGTTACGTAGCGAAAAACATCGTAGCAGCTGGCATGGCTGACCGTTGTGAAATCCAACTTTCATACGCTATCGGTGTTGCTGATCCAACGTCTATCATGGTTGAAACGTTCGGTACTGAGAAAGTATCACACGAAATCATTATTGAAGCGGTGCGTCAACACTTCGACCTACGTCCATACGGTCTACAAGAAATGCTTAACCTGCTTCAACCTATCTACAAGCAGACGGCAGCATACGGTCACTTCGGTCGCGAAGAGTTCCCATGGGAAGCAACGGATAAAGCAGCTATCCTACGCGATTTCGCAGGCATCAAGTAATCGAGCCACGCAAGAATCGATAAAGCCCTCGCCTCTGGCGGGGGCTTTTTGTTTCTGCCCCTTCTTCTCCTTCTCATGTCTTCTCTTGAACAAAAATTCAGCAATTATTTGTAAATTGCCCCATCTCTGCCAATAGTTAACATAATATTAAATGCACTTTTCGATGTATATAACGTAAAGAACTATGATGCAGGCTCACGTGGCTAATAGAGTCATGAAAAACGTCAGCCAAACATCTTTATATGGCCTAGGTGCCACCGTGGGAATAAATCAAGGAGGAGTTATGCCTCGTACCGTGAACCCATCTGACTTCCAAGGTAAACGAAAGGAAGTTCCAGATAATGAATACGCCAGAACCATTCCGTGCAATACCGTTAGCTTATCGGCACCATTCCATTGGCTCGCGTTGGGTCTGCATGACTTTGTCCGCATGCCGCTCATCAGCGCCTTCTACGGCATCTGCTTTATGGCAGCTGCGATTGGTATCGTGCTTCTGGTTCAATGGCAAGGCACGCATCTTGTCGTGATGCCAAGCCTGATTGTTTACATGTTAATCGGGCCATTCTTAGCCCTCGGCTTATATGATGCAAGTTGGGAGAGAGAACGCGGACACAAACCAAGCTTATTCCATTCAATGAAAGCCATTGGACGCAACTCTAGCTCTCAGTGGGCATTTGCTGTGATGCTCGCGGTATGTATGATTTTCTGGATGCGAATTGCTGCCCTGCTCCATGCTCTATACCCTTCTGTACAAGGCGCTCCACTGACTGAGTTCTTGCCTTTCTTAGTTATTGGTTCGCTAGTAGGTTTTGTCTTGGCTTGCGTGGTATTTAGCATTTCAGCTTTCTCAATTCCACTCATGATGGAACGTCGCGTCGATATGATGACTGCCGTTTTCACCAGCTTTAACGCCGTGAAATCCAACATCCCTGCGATGATCGTATGGGCAGCCATAATTTGTGGTGGTATCTTAATCGGCTTCGCGACGTACGGTATTGGTATGCTCTTCACCATGCCAATCCTAGGTTACGGCACATGGCATGCGTACCACGCGACAATTAAGAAAAAACACACGCCTTAGAAAACTGATGCTATGATCCAGCCCTCGCAAACGCGGGGGCTTTTTTATTGAATAAACGGAGTGAGTTGTGGATATAGAGCTGAGCTACAAAGCCAAACAAGTGATGGCAGATTGCATCGCGATGGCAGAGCAAGCATTCAAACGTTCTTTTATCATCCCTTCTCTGGCTTTCAATGTTCGTGGTAAAGCAGCCGGCAAAGCCTACTTGCAGTCGAATGAAGTTAGATTGAATCCGAAGCTCTTTAAAGAAAATCCTCAAGCTTTTCTTGAAGAAGTGATTCCACATGAAGTCGCGCATCTCATTACTTATCAAGTGTACGGTCGCGTTCGACCTCACGGAAAAGAGTGGCAAGGCGTGATGGAAGCGGTATTTAAAGTTCCAGCTAAAACCACTCACAGCTTTGATGTGGCTTCTGTACAAGGTAAAACTTTTGAATACCGCTGTGCTTGTATGACTTACCCACTTTCAATTCGTCGTCACAACAAAGTGCAGCGCAAAGAAGCGATGTATTCTTGCCAAAAATGTCGCCAACCGCTGAACTTTACTGGTATTCAGCTCTCGTAACACCCATCCTTTTCCTCCCTTAGCCTTCAAAAAATAGAGACATACGCACTCAAATTGCTGCTTTTTACTCACTATTGTCAGGTTACTCATCACTAAAGCTAATTTATGCGTGTTAGAATGAATAAAGTCATACTTTATAAAGACTTTAATCATGAAATACCTGTTCTCTCTATTCCTATTTGCGCTTTCTAGTACAGCGATTGCTGCGCCTCCAAGCTCTTTTTCCGCCGCTAAGCGTGAAGCGGTAAAAATCTACGCCGATCACCCAACCAGCTTCTACTGTGGTTGTGACATTAAATGGCAAGGCAAAAAGGGCGTGCCGGATCTCTCTTCTTGTGGCTATCAAGTTCGCAAGCAAGAAAAACGCGCATCTCGCATCGAGTGGGAGCACGTGGTTCCTGCATGGCAGTTCGGCCACCAGCGTCAATGTTGGCAAAATGGTGGACGCAAAAACTGCACAAGAAACGACAAAGTCTTCAAATCTATGGAAGCCGATCTCCACAACCTAACTCCGGCTATCGGAGAGGTAAACGGTGACCGCTCTAACTACAACTTCAGTCAGTGGAATGGCATGGATGGCGTCAGCTACGGTCGTTGTGAAATGCAAGTGAACTTTAAGCAGCGTAAAGTCATGCCACCCGATCGCGCACGCGGCTCAATTGCGCGTACTTACCTGTACATGAGCAAAGAATACGGTTTTAAACTTTCGAAGCAGCAGACTCAATTGATGAGTGCTTGGAACAAAACCTACCCTGTAGATAAGTGGGAATGTGAGCGTGATGAACGCATTGCTAAGATTCAAGGCAACCACAACCCATTCGTTCAAGAGGCTTGTCGCGCACTGTAATTCTTCCCGTAATTACCGCAGTACACCTCCACTATTCGAGGCGTTGTCATTTACTGGAATGGAAACGCCTCTTGCCCCTTGTTTTTTCGGTAGAAAGCATCCATGTTAGTGTCTAAACACTCGCGTATGCAGGAAATCGAAACACTATGCGTATCCCTCGAATTTATCATCCAGAAACCATTCAACAACTTGGCATCATTGCTCTAAGCGACGATGCAGCAGGTCACATTGGTCGTGTGCTTCGCATGAAAGAAGGTCAAGAAGTCCTATTATTTGACGGCAGCGGTGCTGAATTCCCAGCTGTCATCAGCGAAGTCAGCAAAAAGAATGTGATGGTTGAGATCTCTGAACGCGTAGAAAGCAGCATTGAGTCACCGCTTGACCTTCACCTTGGTCAGGTCATTTCGCGTGGCGATAAGATGGAGTTCACCATCCAAAAATCAGTAGAACTTGGCGTGAATACAATTACACCGCTGATCTCTGAGCGTTGTGGCGTGAAATTAGACCAAAAACGTTTCGAGAAGAAGCTAGCTCAGTGGCAGAAGATTGCGATCAGTGCGTGTGAACAGTGCGGCCGCAACGTAGTACCTAAAATTCGCCCTATCATGAGCTTAGAAGAGTGGTGCCAAGAAGAGTACGACGGCTTGAAGCTTAACCTGCATCCACGTGCGAAGTACTCAATCAACACCTTGCCAACACCTGTTGAAAAAGTTCGTCTATTAATTGGTCCTGAAGGCGGTCTATCTTCTGACGAGATCGACATGACTCGCGAATATCAATTTGAAGAGACGCTACTCGGTCCTCGTGTTCTGCGTACCGAAACAGCGGCTCTCACAGCAATTACAGCCTTACAAGTTCGTTTCGGCGATCTTGGTTAAAACGGAGAAAAATAATGATCAAACTCGGTATCGTAATGGACCCAATCTCGTCCATTAACATCAAGAAAGACTCTAGCTTTGCCATGATGCTTGAAGCGCAACGCCGCGGCTACGAAATCCACTACATGGAAATGAATGATCTGCACCTAGACCAAGGTAAAGCAATCGCAGACACCAAAGTGGTTGAGTTAAAAGAAGATCCAACGGGTTGGTACGAATTCAAATCAGAGCAGACCATTGAACTGTCTGAACTTGATGCTGTGCTAATGCGTAAGGATCCTCCGTTCGACACAGAGTACATCTACGCAACTTACATCCTTGAGCGCGCTGAAGAGCAAGGCGCACTGATCGTTAACAAGCCACAAAGCCTACGTGACTGTAACGAGAAACTGTTCACAGCTTGGTTCCCAGAGCTAACACCAACCACTATTGTGACGCGTAAAGCTGAGAAGATTAAAGCCTTCCGTGAAGAACACGGTGATGTGATCCTAAAACCACTTGATGGCATGGGCGGCGCATCTATCTTCCGCGTGAAAGAGAACGATCCAAACGTATCAGTTATCATCGAGACACTAACAAACCATGGTCAAAACTACGCGATGGCGCAAACCTTCGTGCCAGATATCAGCAATGGTGACAAGCGCATCCTAGTGGTTGATGGTGAGCCAATGCCTTACTGCCTTGCTCGTATCCCTGCAAAAGGTGAAACACGTGGTAACCTAGCGGCAGGCGGCACAGGTGAAGCTCGCCCACTTAGCGAAACTGATATGAAGATCGCTCAAGCGGTTGCACCGACCCTAAAAGAAAAAGGTCTTATCTTTGTGGGTCTTGATGTGATTGGCGACAAGCTAACGGAAATCAACGTAACGAGCCCAACCTGTATTCGTGAAATTGAAGCGGCTTTTGATATTTCAATCACAGGCAAGCTAATGGACGCGATTGAGCGCCGAGTGAAAGGCGAATAACTCAAACTGTATTACAGTTAAATAAGAGCGTTGTGGATTAACTTAAGCAAACTCATGCACATACCCGTACAGGTGAAAACATGGGGTTTGCTTAAGTATTTTTAATAGCCTTATAAGGTCGAGATGAGAATGAACCTCACAAACCATTTCTTAGTTGCCATGCCGGGAATGAAAGATCCCTACTTCCAGAATAGCGTTATCTACGTCTGTGAACACAATGAAGAAGGCGCTATGGGGTTGATGATCAACGCACCTGTCGATATCACGGTTGGTAGTATGCTCAATCAAGTCGAAGTGCAACCTGTGCACCCTCGCCTGTTTGAAGCAAGCTTAGATAGACCAGTGTACAACGGCGGCCCTGTTTCTGAAGATCGTGGTTTTATCTTGCACAAACCAAAAGACTACTACGAATCAAGCATTCAAATGACTGACGAACTGGCAGTTACCACGTCTAAAGACATCTTGTCAGTACTTGGTACAGAAGCGGAACCAAGCGACTATTTAGTGGCACTTGGATATTCCGGTTGGAGTGCAGGTCAATTAGAAACTGAGTTGGCAGAGAATTCTTGGCTGACCATCGAAGCGACGCCAGAGATCATTTTCGATACTCCAATTATCGATCGTTGGAAAAAAGCAGTCGAGAAATTAGGCATCGATCCAAGCCAGCTATCTTCGGATGCAGGGCACGCTTAACGCGCTTCCACACTCAACCTATTTTATTTAGTTAGATTCGAGACACATTATGTCACGCACAATCATGGCCTTCGATTTCGGTACCAAGAGCATTGGTAGTGCTATCGGGCAAGAAATCACCGGCACGGCTTCCCCACTTAAAGCATTCAAAGCGAATGACGGCATTCCAAACTGGGACGACATCGAGAAACAAATTAAAGAGTGGCAACCAGACCTTTTGGTGGTGGGTTTGCCAACAGACTTGCACGGTAAAGACTTAGAAACCATCACTCCACGAGCGAAGAAGTTCGCCAATCGCCTGCACGGTCGTTACGGCTTACCCGTTGAATTGCATGATGAACGCCTATCAACAGCAGAAGCACGCGCAGAGTTGTTCAGTATGGGTGGCTACAAAGCGCTATCGAAAGGCAATATCGACTGCCAATCAGCGGTCGTGATTCTTGAGAGTTGGTTTGAAAACCTTTGGGGTGAGTAAACACTTCAAGCACAATGAAAAAGGTTGGTTTCGCCAACCTTTTTCGTTTCTGAATTGGATTAATCCATATCGATCTTAACGTTCGCCAAACTGCCCGTAGAGAATGCTTCACCACGTTGCGTCTTCAACATCAAACGCAGATCGTTGGCAGAGTCCGCACTGTGCAATGCATCTTCTTCACTGATCTTACCTTGCATCACTAACTTGTAGAGCGATTGGTCGAAGGTCAACATCCCAAATTCATTGGATCGAGCCATGGTTGCTTTCAACTCATGAAGATCGCCTCGACGGATCAGATCGGATACACGCGGGCTATTTAATAAGATCTCAAACACGCCATGACGCCCCTGACCGTTCTTATCACGGATCAACTGCTGACCTACTACGCCTTTTAAGTTCATCGACAGATCAAACAAGAACTGATCTTTCTGGTCTTTCGGCACCAAGTGCAAAATACGTTCAAGTGCTTGGTTTGCGTTGTTGGCGTGCAATGTAGCCATGCACAAGTGACCAGTTTCAGCAAAGGTCATTGCGTATTCCATCGTTTCTCGGCTTCGGATCTCACCAATCAAAATCATGTCTGGTGCCTGACGCAACGAGTTCTTCAACGCCACTTCATAGCTGTCAGTATCCAAGCCCACTTCACGCTGAGTCACAATACAACGTTTATGCTCATGCACAAATTCAATTGGGTCTTCTACCGTAAGAATATGACCAGTCTTGTTGTTGTTGCGATAACCCGTCATCGCAGCCATGGTGGTCGACTTACCAGAGCCTGTCGCACCAACCACCAGCACCAAACCACGCTTGGCAATTGCAAGATCTTGCAGCACCAAAGGCAACTTAAGCTGCTCAAACGTTGGAATATTGGTTTCAATACGACGAATGACGGCTCCGGGTAATTCACGTTGGAAGAAGGCACTGACACGGAAGCGACCGCAATCACGGACAATGGCAAAGTTCGACTCGCGGCTTTTGCGAAACTCCTGTCGTCGCTCCGGGTCCATCGCACTATCAAGCAACAAGGCTACGTCATTTTCGCTCAGCTTATCGCCTTGCGGACGCAATTCGCCATCCACACGAAACAAGATCGGGGCACCGACAGTGATGTATAGATCCGACGCTTTTAACGCCAGCATGCCTTCGAGAAATTTATTCAGATCCATCGTCCGTATTCGCTATTTCCTAAGTAATTCGTTACGAGAATTGCTGCGCTTCAATTTCAACTTTCTTATCCACTTCTTCACGCGATACCATGCCTTGCGCCATCAATTGACGAGCATTCTGCTCCATGGTCTGCATGCCATGCGCCGCACCGGTCTGAATGATCGAATACATCTGCGCGACTTTGTCTTCACGAATAAGGTTACGGATCGCAGGTGTCGCCATCATGATTTCATGACAAGCAATACGACCACCACCATTACGTTTTAACAGTTTTTGTGCAATAACCGAACGCAGCGACTCCGACAGCATCGAACGCACCATGTCTTTGTCACTACCTGGGAATACGTCGATAATACGGTCGATGGTTTTCGCTGCTGAGCTAGTGTGCAGCGTACCGAAAACAAGGTGACCCGTTTCAGCAGCCGTCAGCGCCAAACTGATGGTTTCTTTATCACGCATCTCACCAACTAGAATCACATCCGGGTCTTCACGTAATGCGCTGCGCAGTGCGTTTTGGAAGCTGTGTGTATCACGGTGTACTTCACGTTGGTTGATCAGACACTTATTGTTGGTGTGAACAAATTCAATCGGATCTTCAATTGTTAGGACGTGCTTATTGTGATTACGGTTAATGTAGTCAACAATGGCTGCCAAGGTAGTCGATTTACCAGAACCCGTTGGACCGGTAACCAATACCAGGCCTTTTTCAGCATTGGCAATCTTTCTGAAGATCTCTGGGGCTTCTAGCTCTTCCAGTGTTGGAATGCTACTTGGGATGGTACGGAACACAGCCGCACAACCGCGAGATTGGTTGAAAGCGTTGACACGAAAACGGCCAACGTTATGCAATTCAAATGAAAAATCGACTTCGAGTTTTTCTTCGAACTCACTGCGCTGCGCATCGTTCATGATTTCAAAAACCAAACGATGCACTTCTTGGTGTGTAAACGCTGGAATGCCCAGCTTTCTTACATCACCATCAATACGAACCATTGGTGGTACACCTGCAGAAAGATGTAGATCCGAAGCATTATGTTTTACACTAAAATCCAGTAACTCAGTGATATCCATTTAAAATCCTTAAGTCTAAAGTACAGCTATGAGTAGTATTCAACAAAACATTGAACATATCACCTCTCAAATTCGACACGACGAACAAAAATGCGGTCGTGCTCCAGAGTCAGTGCAACTTCTAGCAGTAAGCAAAACTAAACCTGTCGAGGCAATTCTCGAAGCTTACCAATCTGGCCAAGAGGCGTTTGGTGAAAACTACGTCCAAGAGGGCGTCAGTAAAGTTCAGCACTTTGCCGAGCATTATCCAGATAATCGAATCGAATGGCACTTCATTGGTCCAATTCAATCCAATAAATCACGCCCTGTTGCTGAACATTTCGATTGGGTTCACACCATTGATCGCGCTAAGATCGCTCAACGCCTCAATGACCAGCGTCCAAGCGAGCTAAAACCACTGCAAGTTCTGATTCAAGTTAACACCAGTGGTGAAGAGTCAAAATCTGGCGTTGCTGATGCAGAAATATTCGAACTGGCTGAGTTGATTTCTCGCCTTCCAAACCTCACGTTAAGAGGGTTGATGTCGATTCCTGCCAACGTGCCAGATTACGAATCGCAACTTCGCGCATTTAAGCAACTTGAAGAGCTAAAGCAAAAGCTAGCCCAGCAGTACCCGGATGTCGACACGCTATCCATGGGTATGAGCGGAGACATGGATGCGGCAATCGAAGCAGGTAGCACTATGGTGCGAATTGGCACAGCGATTTTTGGCGCGCGCGACTACAGCAAACAGCAATAAAAGCGACTCGTTGTTAGACACTGCGAATTTGAGTCTGAATGCCTTCTATTTCGGCACTCAGAGCAAAGTGGTGCAATTATACACCTGAGCGCACAACAAATTGTAAGAATTTATATTTGGAAATCAGACATATGGAACATAAAAAGATTGCCTTTATCGGCGCGGGAAACATGGTGCGTGCGATTGTTTCTGGTCTCGTAGCAAATGGCTACCCAGCACAGAACATCGTTGCGACCGCCCCATCGGAGACACGTCGCCAACCTCTTGAGCAAAACTTTGGTATCCGTACCACCAGCGATAACATCGCAGCCGCGACAGAAGCGGATGTTGTGGTATTGTCTGTGAAGCCACAAATGATGGAAGAAGTGTGTAAACCACTGCAATCCATCGACTTCAGCAATAAACTGGTTATATCTATTGCGGCTGGCATCAACTGTTCACGCTTGGATGACATGCTAGCGACTAAGCTCAACTTGGTTCGCGTGATGCCAAATACACCATCGCAACTTGGTTTGGGCATGAGTGGTCTTTACGCGCCTGAACATGTGCAAGAACAAGATAAAGCCTTCGCGGCAGAGCTAATGCAAGCCTGCGGTAAGGTATGCTGGGTCGAACAAGAATCTGGCATCAACAATGTGATTGCCGCGGCAGGCAGCGCACCAGCTTACTTCTTCCTGTTTATGGAAGCGATGCAAGCAGAAGCAATTGCTCAAGGTTTCGATAAAGACACGGCTCGCACGTTAGTTCAACAATCCGCACTTGGTGCTGCAAGTATGGTGGTAGAAAACCCACAAACTGAGCTTTCAACACTGCGTGAGAACGTGACATCAAAAGGTGGCACAACGGCAGAAGCACTACGTACGTTCAACGAGCACCAACTGTCTGATATTGTGGCGAAAGCAATGCAAGCTGCGGTTGCTCGCGCTGAAGAAATGGAAAAACTGTTTTAATGACTTGAGTGATACCCACTCTGTGTCACTCACTTACTTGTTAAGGGTACCTTATGAATTCAATGAGTTTTCTCATCTCAACCCTATTTGACCTGTACATCATGGTCGTCATTTTGCGTATATGGTTGCAAGCTGCTCGTGCAGATTTCTACAACCCATTCTCGCAGTTCATCGTCAAAGCAACCCAACCGGTTGTGGGTCCACTGCGCCGCGTGATCCCATCCATTGGTAGCATCGACCTAGCGACAGTGCTGTTTGCTTACGTGTTGTGTGTGCTTAAGTTTGTTGCGCTGATCCTGATCGCTTCTAGCGGGTCAGTTTCATTTAGCATGGACTTCCTATTCCTAGGCTTATTGTCTCTGATTAAAGCCGCTGGCGGCTTGTTGTTCTGGGTACTATTGATCCGTGCAATCCTGAGCTGGGTTAGCCAAGGTCGCAGCCCTATCGAGTACGTATTCCATCAACTAACTGAACCAATGCTAGCGCCAATCCGTCGCATCATCCCTGCAATGGGCGGCTTCGACTTGAGTGTGCTAGTGCTGTTCATTGGTCTGCAATTTGCTAACTTCCTGATGGGCGACATGATTGGTCCTATCTGGTATCAACTATAATGTCAGAAGCAGTTTGGCATGACGGCGAGGATGTGGTACTTCGGCTCTATATCCAACCAAAAGCAAGCCGCGACAAGATCGTCGGCTTGCATGGTGAAGAGCTCAAAATTGCCATCACCGCACCGCCTGTCGATGGTAAAGCGAATGCGCACCTAACCAAGTTTTTAGCCAAACAATTTAAAGTTGCTAAAGGCTTGGTTCACATAGAAAAAGGTGAACTGGGACGTCATAAACAAATTCGGATAGAATCCCCAGTACAAATACCAACAGAAATTAAAGCCATCATTTGATGGCTTTTTATTTACGAAATTCGTACCAATAATAAAACGCCCGATTCGAGGAAGTGATAATGAGCAAATGGATTACCGCCCTACTGATCAGCCTGTTGTCTTTACCTAGCATGGCAGGTCAGTTCAAAACCATGAAAGACATCGAGGTCCACTACATCGCGTTTAACTCGACCTTTTTAACCCCAAAGATCGCCCGTAGCTACGACATCAAGCGCAACGGCTACAATGCAGTACTGAACATCAGCGTGCTCGATAGGGCCTCTCTGGGTAAGCCAGCCGTTGAAGCTAAAATCAGTGGTCAGGCGAAGAACCTTATCGGTCAAACGCAAAAGCTCACCTTCCGTGAAGTGAAAGAAGGCGATGCGATTTACTACCTAGCAGAGCTCGGTATTACTAACGAAGAAACTTTTACCTTCGATATTGACGTTAAAGCTGGAAACAAAGGCTCAGGTAAGCTTAAATTCACCCAGAAATTTTATGTCGAAGAGTAATTAGGTTGTGATGATCTAAAAGCTTTTAGAACATCATAGCCCTAGAACCAATTTAATCAGGGAGAACACTGCGTTCTCCCTTTATCGCTACAGAAAGAGACGACCATGAAAAAGATAGTGCTAGCAACAGGCAACCAAGGCAAAGTTCGTGAGATGGCAGATCTGCTGTCTGACTTCGGTTTTGAAGTATTGGCGCAAAGTGAATTCAACGTATCTGAAGTAGCAGAAACTGGCACGACTTTCATCGAAAACGCGATCATCAAAGCTCGCCATGCAGCACAAGAAACGGGTCTTCCTGCGATTGCGGACGACTCAGGCTTAGAAGTCGATTTCTTGAAAGGTGCTCCGGGCATTTACTCTGCACGCTATGCAGGTGAAAAAGCCTCTGACCAAGAGAACCTAGAGAAGCTACTTAAAGCAATGGAAGGCGTACCAGAAGCAGAGCGCACCGCTCGTTTCCACTGTGTATTGGTTTTGATGCGTCATGAGAACGATCCAACCCCTATCGTTTGTCACGGTAAGTGGGAAGGTCGCATTCTAACTGAAGCACACGGTGAAAATGGCTTTGGCTACGACCCAATCTTCTTCGTGCCTGAAGACAACTGCGCGTCTGCGGAGCTTGAGCCAGCACGTAAGAAGCAACTGTCTCACCGCGGTAAAGCACTCAAGTCGTTGTTTGCTCAATTGTCTGAGCAAGTGTCTCAGTAATCACGAGCGAATTAGACCATGTTAACGCCTCCTGCACTGAGCTTGTATGTACACATCCCGTGGTGTGTACAAAAGTGCCCGTATTGCGACTTTAACTCTCACGCACTCAAAGCCGAGATCCCAGAAGAAGAGTACATCAATGCCCTTCTTGAAGACTTGGATACCGACATTGAGAAATACCGTCTTAACGAAGCGCCACGTCCACTGCATTCAATCTTCATTGGTGGTGGTACGCCGAGTTTGATTTCGGCAGAAGGCATCGAGCGTCTGCTTAAGGGCATTGAAGCGCGAATTCCGTTCAAGCCTGAAATCGAAATCACCATGGAAGCCAACCCAGGCACCATCGAAGCTGAGCGTTTTGTTGGCTACCGCAAGGCTGGTGTAACGCGCATTTCTATCGGCGTGCAGAGCTTTGAGCAACAGAAGCTTGAGCGTTTGGGGCGCATTCACGGTCAAGACGAAGCCGTCAATGCTGCTAAGCTGGCACACAAAATCGGTTTGAACAGCTTTAACCTCGATCTCATGCACGGCTTACCAGATCAAAGCATCGAACAAGCCTTAGCAGACTTGGATAAAGCGATTGAGTTGGCGCCGCCGCACTTGTCTTGGTATCAGTTGACCATCGAACCAAACACCATGTTCTACTACAAGCCACCGACTTTGCCAGATGACGATGACTTGTGGGATATCTTCGAGCAAGGACATGAGAAACTCGCAGCGGCAGGCTACGTTCAATACGAGATTTCTGGTTACAGCAAGCCGGGCTATCAATGTCAGCACAACCTGAACTACTGGCGCTTTGGTGACTACCTTGGCATTGGTTGCGGTTCACACGGCAAGCTGAGCTTTGCTGATGGTCGCATCACTCGTACCACTAAGGTCAAACACCCGCGTGGCTATCTGATGGCATACCAAAACATGGTGAAGCCATACTTGGATAGTGAACAGCTTGTGGCTGATGAAGATCGTCCGTTTGAGTTCTTTATGAACCGTTTCCGCTTAATGGAAGCGTGCCCGAAACAAGACTACATCGATACAACAGGTCTGCCGTTGAGCTCGATTCAAGAGACTATCGATTGGGCGCTAGAGATGGGTTACCTGAGTGAAACCGAGACTCACTGGCAAATTACCGAGAAAGGTAAGCTGTTCCTCAATGATTTGCTTGAAGCTTTTATGGCGGAAGAGGAATAAGAAAAGGAATCGAGATTCGGGAACGGACTGCGTCCTTCGAGAAACAAAAAGGGTTGGCGCTCAAACGCCAACCTTTTCTTTTATTCGTAACAACACTTATCTAAAGCGAAGCGTTCCTAAGTCCCTAATCCACAAGGACGAAGTCCGTTCTCACTTCTCGTCTCTTTTCCTTAGAAAATCGAACGACCAATACGCTCGGCAAGTAGTTCAAGTGCTTTAGTACCAGCGAGTGAGTTACCAGATGCATCAAGCTCTGGAGACCAAACAGCAATCGTCATTTCACCCGGTACGACAGCGATGATACCGCCACCAACACCTGATTTACCCGGCATACCAACGCGGTAAGCAAATTCTCCAGCACCATCATACAAACCACATGTTGCTAGTAGTGCATTCAACTGTTTGGTTTGCGTTGGTGATACCACAGGCTTACCCGTTTGCACCGACGTACCTTTATTGGCTAAGTAGCTAAAGGTCTTTGCGAGATCGACACAGCTCATCTTCAATGCACACGCATGAAAGTAGTTTTGCAGAACAGGGATAACCTCGTTCTCGAAGTTACCAAATGAACGCATCAAGTACGCAATCGCAGCGTTACGGTCACCATGCATCATTTCAGACGCTGCAACCACTTTGTCGTATACGATATGAGTATCACCAGATAGCTGACGAGCAAATTCCAACAGACGCTGACGAGGCGCAGAGAGACGGCTTTGCAGCAAATCAGCAACCACAATAGCACCGGCGTTAATGAACGGGTTACGTGGAATGCCCTGCTCCATCTCTAACTGGATCATCGAGTTAAACGCTTGACCAGAAGGCTCTTTACCTACACGACACCAGATCTCTTCTTGCTTGTACAAGCACATTGCCAGAGTCAGGCTCAACGCTTTTGAGATCGACTGAATCGAAAATGACTCTTCTGCATCGCCCGCTTTAATCACTTCACCCTCATTGGTGTATACCGCAATACCCAGTTTGGTATTAGGTACTTTTGCCAATGCGGGAATGTAGTCGGCGACTTTGCCTTGACCAATTAGAGGGCGAACTTCCGCTAGAATGTCTGTCAAAATTTGCGCTGTAGGTTTCATCTTCTACCTTCTTGTCACAAGAACCCAAATGGCTGAGTTCAGAGGTAAAAAAAGCCAACGCGGACGTTGGCTTTTCCATGGAATTGATTCGACTCAAGTCGATTATGGTTTTATTGCCACAATGATGTTGCGGTTGATGGATTGATCAACACGGTGAAGATAACCGATGTAAGGCTCTTCTGAAAGTACCTTCCACCCTTGCTCTTCAAATAATGCCGCCACGTCTTTCCACTTCAAGGTGAATTCGTTGAAAGACAGCACCACAGAGCCTTGCTTCTTCAGAACCACTTTCCATGCAGGCAGAGCCTCTTTTAGAAGCTCCAGTGGGCTGCGGTTCAGTTTGCTGTCTTTGGCATTTTTGCTGCCGTGCTGCACGCCGTAAGGCAAGTCAGACACCATCACATCTACCGAGTTCTTCTTCACAACTTGGTCAGCAATACGCGTATCTGCTGAGTACAGCTTCATCGTTTGAAGATTACCTTTGTTGTAATCATCTTTGTCTGCTGCTGCCTCAACCACGAAGCCATCTGCCACTTTTTTACCACCAGAAGTGCGCTTTTCTTTGCTCACTTTGTGCTTAAAGCGACCGTTCTTCATGAACTTAACGATGAAGGTTTGGATCTCTTGAACCCATTTCTGGTTGATCTCAACACCCACAACATTCAAGCCGTGGATCAAACCTTCAAACAGTGTTGTACCTTTACCACACATAGGATCCATCAGCGTTAATTGCGCACTGCCCGTGTTGGCAGCACTGACGCCTAGGTTCACCATCAAACGCGTAAACTGCTCGTTTGTTTTACCTGTGTAACGCAGGATCTGACTCATGCTCTCAGGGAAAGTATTGAATGCAGGCGCCTGAATTGGACGTAATAAGCCATCTTCACGCACTTCAAATAGCGCGTAGTAGATAGATGACGCAGCAATCTTGCCTGCCTGTGCTTCACTTAGTTCGGTTTCGCAAGAGAACACAAGTGCAGCAGGCAGACCCACGTCTTTGTTGCCAATTTCAGTTACTTCAACACCTTCCGACGCCAAAATCGCTTTCAGCTCAGAACATGCAATCGTCATTGCGCTATCAAAGTAAATACGGTTATGACCCGGATTCGCTAATATCGCGTAGTGGTACATCTACTGGCTCCTTAAGCAGTACGCTTGAATTTGATATCCCACACACCGTGACCTAGACGGTGACCGCGAGCTTCAAATTTAGTCAGTGGACGCTCTTCTGGACGAGGAATGAAGTCGCCTTCTTCAGCGATGTTTTCGAAACCAGGTGCTTGGTTCATGATTTCAATCATGTGCTCAGCGTAGTTTTCCCAGTCAGTCGCCATGTGGAAGATACCTTCATTAAGGATAAGCTTCTGACGAACCATTTCAGCGAACTCAAGCTGTACGATACGACGCTTGTGGTGACGCTTTTTGTGCCATGGGTCAGGGAAGAACAGTTGTAGCGTTGCTAGGCTGCCATTTGGGATCATGTGTTCGAATACTTCTACCGCATCGTGACACATTACACGTAGGTTCGTGATACCGGCTTCGCGAGCATCTGCAAGACAAGCACCAACACCTGGACTATGCACTTCGATACCGATGAAGTTTTTCTCTGGCGCGTTCTTTGCCATTTCAACCAATGAAGCACCCATACCAAAACCGATTTCAAGCACTACTGGGTTATCGTTGCCAAACACTTCTTTCCAATCAAGAAGTTCTGCTTTGTAGTCGATACCCATTGTTGGCCAGCACTCGTTCATCGCATTCTCTTGGCCCTTGGTTAGACGACCTTCGCGACGCACGAAACTGCGGATTTTACGGATCATTTTACCGTCTTCGTTGTATTCGTTAGTGGTTACTTCACTCATTGATTTTGCCTGCACATTGATTAATCAAAGCGGGGATTATCCAAAGAATTCACTTAGGTGCAAGTATTTGTTGAGCTATCGGACTATGGCAGCCCAAAAGCATACAAACCAAACACAATATCCCCACAGTTTATCTGTTGTACTTACACCACAATCTGTGGTGCAATTTTGCTCTTAACCAATAATAGAATACAGAGCAAGTCGTGACACCTTTCGCCAGTGCCATCTTAGAATGGTATGACGCATATGGAAGAAAAGATCTTCCGTGGCAACAAAACAAGACCGCTTATAGTGTCTGGTTGTCTGAAATCATGCTTCAGCAAACCCAGGTCACTACGGTTATTCCTTATTACCAACGCTTTTTGGAGCGCTTCCCGACCGTGGTCGATCTTGCCAATGCCGAGCAAGATGAAGTGCTGCATCTTTGGACCGGCTTAGGCTATTACGCGCGAGCTCGTAACCTTCATAAAGCTGCGAAAGAGGTCGCCCATAAATACAATGGTGAGTTCCCTCTAGACCTAGAGCAAATGAATGCCCTACCGGGGATTGGTCGCTCCACCGCAGCTGCGGTACTGTCGTCTGTCTATAAACAGCCGCATGCAATATTGGACGGCAACGTAAAGCGCACACTCTCGCGCTGTTTTGCCGTGGATGGATGGCCAGGACAAAAGAAAGTCGAGAATCAATTATGGGAAATCGCAGAAACGCACACACCACAAACGGATGTCGACAAATATAACCAAGCCATGATGGATGTGGGTGCCATGATGTGTACCCGCAGTAAGCCTAAGTGCACCTTGTGTCCGGTCAACGAACTTTGTATAGCAAAAAAACAAGGTAATGTGCTTGATTACCCTGGTAAGAAGCCGAAGAAAGACAAGCCGGTTAAGCAGACACGTTTCGTCATGCTGCACCACAAAAATGGTGATAGTCACGAAGTGTGGCTAGAACAAAGACCGCAGACAGGTATTTGGGGTGGGCTCTTTTGTTTCCCACAAACCGAACATATTGATGTAGAGAGCGATATTGAATTACTACTAGAACAACGTGGTATTCAAGCCAACGATATTAAACATCAAGAGACTCTAATTACATTCCGCCACACATTCAGTCATTACCACCTTGATATCACACCGATTTTGATTGACCTGTCAAAGCAACCTAATGTGGTGATGGAAGGTAACAAAGGTCTTTGGTATAACTTATCTAAACCTGAAGAAGTCGGTTTGGCAGCCCCAGTAAAACTCTTACTGGAAGCTCTGCCCCACGAGCTTCGTTAATTAATTGCAAGGAGTCATTATGAGCCGCACTGTTTTTTGTGCTCGACTAAAGAAAGAAGGCGAAGGTCTAGACTTTCAACTTTACCCAGGTGAACTAGGTAAACGTATTTTCGATAATATCTCGAAAGAAGCTTGGGCTCAGTGGCAACACAAACAAACGATGTTGATCAATGAGAAGAAGCTTAACATGATGGATCCTGAGCATCGTAAACAACTTGAAACAGAGATGGTGAATTTCCTGTTTGAAGGTAAAGATGTACACATCGAAGGCTACACGCCACCAAGCGAATAAAGCAAACTTGTTTTAAAACAATGACATCACAACCAACCTTGTGGTGTCATTTTTGTATTAACGTCTAACAACCCTAATAACTATGAAAAAGATTGCCTTTATCGCTACTGCACTTTTAATGGCTGGTTGTAGCCGTGAATTCGTCGAAAAAATTTACGACGTCGATTACGAGCCAACCAACCGTTTTGCTAACAACCTTGCAGAATTGCCGGGACAGTTTGAAAAAGATACCGATGCACTCGACGCACTGATCAACAGCTTCTCAGGCAACATTAAGAAACGTTGGGGGCAACGTGAAGTGAAGTTTGCCGGTAAAAGCAATTACGTAAAATACATCGATAATTATTTGAGTCGTGCTGAAGTCGACTTCCAAAAAGGTGTTATTACCATCGAAACGGTTTCTCCCACCGAACCGCAAAAACACCTAAAGAACGCCATTATCACCACGTTGTTAACGCCAGATGACCCGGCTAATGTCGACTTATTCTCTTCTAAAGAGATCAAACTTGAGGGGCAACCTTTCCTGTATAAGCAGGTTGTCGACCAAGACAAAAAGCCGATTCAGTGGTCATGGCGAGCAAATCGCTTTGCCGATTACTTGATCGCCAACCAAGTCAAAACTAAAGATGTCGACTTTAAGAAAGCGTATTACGTTGAAATCCCGATGGTAGAAGATCACTTCTCGCAGCGCAGTTACCAATATGCGGACATCGTACGTCGTGCATCAAAGAGATACGATATTCCTGAAGATTTGATTTACGCCATCATCAAAACCGAAAGTAGCTTTAACCCATACGCAGTAAGTTGGGCAAATGCATATGGCTTGATGCAAGTCGTACCTAAAACAGCAGGTCGAGACGTATTTAAGCTAGTGAAGAATCGTTCTGGGCAGCCAAGTCCTGAATACTTATTTAACCCAGAAAACAATATTGATACTGGAACGGCTTACTTTTACATCCTTAAGAACCGTTATTTAAAAGACGTACAGCATCCAACTTCATTAGAATACAGCATGATTTCTGCCTATAATGGCGGAACTGGTGGTGTTTTGAACACTTTCCATCGCACTGATCGCAAACGCGCGATGAGAGATTTAAATTCTTTGCAACCAAACCAAGTTTATTGGGCACTTACCAAGAAACACCCGAACGCAGAAGCGCGTCGTTACCTAGAAAAAGTTACAAATTTCAAAAAGGAATTTAACTCCGGACACACTTTGTAGTGACAGTTGAATAAAAAGCGTTCGAACAACCACTTTTTTGAAATTATTTAAAAAAAGTGGTTGACGCAAAGCGGGAAAATCCGTTTAATAGCGCTCCGTCGCCCGGATAGCTCAGTCGGTAGAGCAGAGGATTGAAAATCCTCGTGTCGGTGGTTCGATTCCGCCTCCGGGCACCACAATTTAAAATTGTTGGTGCTTAGCACGAACAGTTAAAAAAGAAAACGGTACGCCGACTTAGCTCAGTAGGTAGAGCAACTGACTTGTAATCAGTAGGTCACCAGTTCGATTCCGGTAGTCGGCACCATTCTTT
>NZ_JAKRGG010000055.1:0-33664 GCF_022347645.1 Vibrio sp. MMH1-50 | reverse complement strand
TCCATTCTTCAAAGGCTACCGTCCACAGTTCTACTTCCGTACAACTGACGTAACTGGTGACATCTCTCTACCAGAAGGCGTAGAAATGGTAATGCCAGGTGACAACATCCAAATGCAAGTTGAGCTAATCGCTCCTATCGCTATGGATGAAGGCCTACGTTTCGCTATCCGTGAAGGTGGCCGTACTGTAGGTGCTGGTGTTGTTGCTAAGATCTTCGACTAATTCTTAAAGAATTAAACGAATGTCTTCGGAAAATCTTGAATTAGATTTGACGAACCAGTAGCAAAAAGGGCATCATTTGATGCCCTTTTTCTGCACTCAACATTATTTTAGCTGTTTTCTTGTTCAGATTTTGGTTGAGAGCAGAGCAAGATTGGCCGGAGAGGCTTAATCTTAAGAGAGTAACGCTGATTTTTTCAGCGATATGGAGTTTGCCCTGCAACAGCGGGGTTGTTGTCGTCTATATTAAGACTTGTGACAGGTTGGTTTATGAAAGCAAATAATGCTGAAACTCCTGATAGCTCAAACGCAGCAGATACGTTTAAGTGGATTGCCGCTTTCGTATTAGCAGCGGCCGCTGTTGTGGGTAATTACCTGTATGGTGAAATGTCTGTAGTAGTTCGCGCTGCAGGCGTTGTTGTTCTAATTGCAGCTGCTCTTGGCGTTGCAGCAACAACGACTAAAGGTAAAGCAGCGATCAGTTTTGCAAAAGAATCTCGTATGGAAGTTCGTAAAGTTGTTTGGCCTACACGCCAAGAAACTATGCAAACAACACTGATCGTTTTAGCTGTAAGTATTGTAATGGCTCTAGCGCTATGGGGTATTGACGGCATCATGGTTCGTCTAGTAGCTCTAGCGACTGGGGTATAGAGGGTTTTAATTCATGAGTGAAGCTCCAAAAAAACGCTGGTATGTGGTTCAAGCCTTCTCTGGATTTGAAGGTCGTGTAGCTCAATCTCTTCGCGAGCATATCAAAATGCACAGCATGGAAGAGCTATTCGGTGAAGTACTGGTTCCTACTGAAGAAGTAGTGGAAATGCGCGCGGGTCAGCGTCGTAAATCTGAGCGTAAGTTCTTCCCAGGTTACGTCCTTGTTCAGATGATTATGAACGATGAATCATGGCACCTAGTACGCAGTGTGCCGCGTGTCATGGGCTTCATTGGTGGTACCTCAGACCGTCCAGCACCTATCACAGACAAAGAAGCTGATGCGATTCTTAATCGTCTTGAGAAAGCAAGTGAAGCTCCTCGTCCACGTACTATGTACGAAGCGGGCGAAGTGGTACGTGTTAATGAAGGTCCATTTGCTGACTTCAATGGTACTGTTGAAGAAGTGGATTACGAGAAGAGCCGCCTGAAAGTGTCTGTGTCGATCTTTGGTCGTGCAACACCAGTTGAGCTTGAATTTGGTCAGGTTGAAAAACTTGATTAAAAAAACACCTTTTTAAGGGTTGTCTAAGGCGCGAATTATGACTATAATTTCGCGCCTTTTTACTTCTGGTGAAGTAAAGAGTTTTTTCATTAAACGGGGAGCTGATCGATGATTAGCGTTTGTACCCAAACTTAGGAATTATCATGGCTAAGAAAGTTGAAGCTTACATCAAGCTACAAGTTGCAGCTGGTATGGCGAACCCAAGTCCACCAGTTGGTCCTGCACTAGGTCAACACGGTGTTAACATCATGGAATTCTGTAAAGCGTTCAACGCGAAAACAGAATCTCTAGAGAAAGGTCTACCTACTCCTGTTGTTATCACTGTATACAACGACCGTTCTTTCACGTTCGTAACTAAGACTCCACCTGCTGCTGTTCTTCTTAAGAAAGCTGCTGGCGTTAAGTCTGGTTCAGGTCGTCCAAACACTGAAAAAGTGGGTACTGTAACTGACGCTCAAATCCAAGAAATCGCAGAAACTAAAGCTGCTGATATGACTGGTGCTGACATCGAAGCAATGAAGCGTTCAATCGCTGGTACTGCTCGTTCAATGGGCCTAGTGGTAGAGGGTTAATAAGATGGCTAAACTAACTAAGCGCATGCGCGTAATCCGCGAAAAAGTTGACGTAACTAAAGAGTACGAAATCAACGAAGCTGTTGCTCTTCTTCAAGAACTAGCTACTGCTAAATTCGTAGAGTCTGTTGACGTTGCTGTTAACCTAGGCATCGATGCTCGTAAATCTGACCAGAACGTACGTGGTGCAACTGTACTACCTCACGGTACTGGCCGCGAAATCCGCGTTGCAGTGTTCACTCAAGGTGCAAACGCTGAAGCAGCTAAAGAAGCTGGCGCAGACATCGTTGGTATGGAAGATCTTGCTGAGCAAGTTAAGAAAGGCGAAATGAACTTCGACGTAGTTGTTGCTTCTCCAGATGCAATGCGCGTTGTAGGTCAACTAGGTACTATCCTAGGTCCTCGCGGTCTAATGCCAAACCCTAAAGTTGGTACTGTAACTCCTAACGTTGCTGAAGCGGTTAAGAACGCTAAAGCTGGTCAGGTTCGTTACCGTAACGACAAAAACGGCATCATCCACACTACTATCGGTAAAGCAAACTTCTCTGCTGAGCAGATCAAAGAGAACCTAGAAGCTCTTCTAGTTGCTCTGAAGAAAGCTAAGCCATCTTCAGCGAAAGGTACTTTCCTGAAGAAAGTAAGCATCTCTACTACTATGGGTGCTGGTGTTGCTGTTGATCAGGCTAGCCTGAACACTCAAGCATAATTTATTTGCTTAGGCGCAAAATTTGTGTATAATTTTGCGCCTAATATTTGTGGTTGGGGCTGAACATTGGTTCTTTGAACTGTCTCCTAGTTCGAAATGAATTAAGACCCAGTCTCCGTCCAAGACCGTAGGTGTTTGTTCTCAAAACAAACTTAATCATCCTACGTAGATGGTGCCCGAACTGACAGAAAGCTCTATGTAAATAGTTAACTTTCTTCTGGGAATGCACCTCAATAGCTCTCACTGTCGTGATGATAGTGAGTGGTGTAACGACAACCAGGAGTAAATCCAAGATGGCTTTAAACCTTCAAGACAAAAAAGCAATTGTTGCTCAAGTCAACGAAGCTGCCAGTGGTGCACTTTCTGCAGTTGTAGCTGATTCTCGTGGCGTTGAAGTTGGCGCGATGACTTCTCTACGTAAACAAGCTCGCGAAGCGGGTGTTTACATGAAAGTCGTGCGTAACACTCTAGCACGTCGTGCGGTTCAGGGTACAGACTACGAGTGTCTAACTGACACTTTCACTGGTCCTACTCTAATCGCGTTCTCTAACGAGCACCCAGGTGCTGCAGCGCGTCTTTTCAAAGACTTCGCTAAAGAGAACAAAGATTTCGAGATCAAAGCTGCTGCATTTGAAGGCGCTTTAACTGACGCTGAAGTACTAGCAACACTACCAACTTACGACGAAGCAATCGCACGCCTAATGATGTGCATGAAAGAAGCTTCTGCTGGCAAGCTGGTACGTACTATCGCTGCTATCCGCGATCAAAAAGAAGAAGCAGCGGCTTAAGCCTTGCTTTTTACTGGTTGCAAAATAAACTTATTGTTGACTTAAAAGAGAATTGTTATGTCTATTACTAACGAGCAAATCCTAGACGCAGTTGCAGAAATGTCTGTAATGCAAGTTGTTGAACTAATCGAAGCTATGGAAGAGAAATTCGGTGTAACTGCTGCTGCTGCAGTAGTTGCAGGTGGCGCAGCAGGCGGCGAAGCTGCAGCTGAGCAAACTGAATTTGACGTAATCCTAGAATCTGCTGGCGGCAACAAAGTTGCTGTAATCAAAGCAGTACGTGGCGCAACTGGCCTAGGTCTTAAAGAAGCTAAAGCTCTTGTAGACGGCGCTCCAGCACCTCTTAAAGAAGGTGTTGACAAAGCAGAAGCTGACGCACTTAAAGCTCAGCTAGAAGAAGCTGGTGCAACTGTTGCTGTTAAGTAATTATTGCATAGTTTCTTAGCCTAACGGCTAATTGGCTGGTGGTTTTTTAACCACCGGCCTTTTTGCGCTGTAGGGTATAGGCGAATTTTCCCGCTGTTTAAGCGCCTGTTCCCAAGCAAAAAACATTTCATTCCTACGCAATGAAATGTCACTACAGTAAACAGCTATTTAGTCACTGTCCCTTACCCCCCTTAAGTAACTAGGAGCGGGCGGACAGTTTGGGTCACTTATCAGCGAGCTGAGGAACCCCATGGTTTACTCTTATACCGAGAAAAAGCGCATCCGTAAGGACTTTGGTACTCGTCCACAAGTTTTGGACATTCCATACCTGCTATCGATCCAGCTCGATTCGTTCGACAAATTCATCGAACAGGATCCTGAAGGTCAATACGGTCTTGAAGCTGCTTTCCGTTCTGTATTCCCAATTCAGAGCTACAACGGCAATTCTGAGCTGCAATACGTTAGCTACCGTCTTGGTGAGCCAGTTTTTGACGTTAAAGAATGTCAAATCCGCGGTGTAACTTACTCAAAGCCACTACGCGTAAAACTACGTCTAGTAATCTTTGATAAAGACGCGCCAGCAGGTACTGTAAAAGACATTAAAGAACAAGAAGTCTACATGGGCGAAATTCCGCTTATGACAGACAATGGTACCTTCGTAATTAACGGTACCGAGAGGGTTATCGTATCCCAGCTGCACCGAAGCCCAGGCGTGTTCTTCGACAGCGATAAGGGTAAGACCCACTCTTCAGGTAAAGTTCTATACAACGCACGTGTTATTCCTTACCGTGGCTCATGGTTAGACTTTGAGTTCGACCCTAAGGATAACTTATACGTACGTATTGACCGCCGTCGTAAGCTACCAGCTTCGATCATCCTTCGTGCACTTGGTAAAACGTCAGAAGAAATCCTAGATATCTTCTTCGAAAAAGTGAACTTCGAAGTGAAAGACCAAACTCTACTAATGGAGTTGGTTCCTGATCGTCTACGTGGTGAAACTGCGTCATTCGACATCGAAGCGAACGGTAAAACTTACGTTGAGCAAGGTCGTCGTGTAACAGCTCGTCATATCCGCCAACTAGAGAAAGATGGCGTTGATCACATCGAAGTACCAGTTGAGTACATCGTTGGTAAAGTTGCATCGAAAGATTACGTCAACGAAGCAACAGGCGAGATCATTGTTAACGCTAACCAGGAAATCAGCCTGGAAGCTCTAGCGAACCTATCTCAGGCTGGCCACAAATCACTAGAAACGTTGTTCACCAACGATCTAGACCATGGTCCATTCATGTCAGAAACGCTACGCATCGACAGCACTGTTGATCGTATTTCTGCTTTGGTAGAAATCTACCGCATGATGCGCCCTGGTGAGCCACCAACAAAAGAAGCTGCAGAAGCACTATTCGAAAGCCTATTCTTCTCTGAAGAGCGTTACGATCTATCGACTGTTGGTCGTATGAAGTTCAACAGCTCTATCGGTCGTGAAGATGCTCAAGAGCAAGGCACACTTGACGAGCTAGATATCGTTGAAGTGATGAAGAAGCTTATCGCGATTCGTAACGGTAAAGGCGAAGTGGACGATATCGACCACCTAGGTAACCGTCGTATCCGCTCTGTAGGCGAAATGGCTGAGAACCAGTTCCGTGTAGGTCTAGTACGTGTTGAGCGTGCAGTTAAAGAGCGTCTAAGCCTAGGCGATCTTGACGCAATCATGCCTCAAGACTTGATCAACGCGAAACCAATCTCTGCAGCTGTTAAAGAATTCTTTGGCTCTTCACAGCTTTCACAGTTCATGGACCAAAACAACCCGCTATCAGAAGTAACGCATAAGCGTCGTATTTCTGCATTGGGTCCTGGCGGTCTAACTCGTGAACGTGCTGGCTTCGAAGTACGTGACGTACACGTAACTCACTACGGTCGTCTATGTCCTATCGAAACGCCGGAAGGTCCAAACATCGGTCTGATCAACTCTCTATCTGCGTTTGCGCGTTGTAACGAGTACGGTTTCCTAGAGACACCATACCGTCGCGTTGTAGATGGCATTGTAACAGACGAAGTAGATTACCTATCTGCAATCGAAGAAGGTCAATTCGTTATCGCACAGGCTAATGCTGCGTTAACTGAAGAAGGCGGTTTTGCAGATGAGCTGATCACAGCTCGTCAAAAAGGTGAATCTGGTCTACACCCTCGTGAGCACGCTCAGTACATGGACGTTGCGACAAACCAGGTTGTATCTATCGCTGCATCGCTTATCCCGTTCCTAGAACACGATGATGCGAACCGTGCATTGATGGGTGCGAACATGCAACGTCAGGCAGTTCCAACACTGAAAGCTGACAAACCGCTTGTTGGTACTGGTATTGAACGTAACGTAGCAGTTGACTCAGGTGTAACTGCAGTTGCTAAACGTGGTGGTGTAATCCAGTCTGTAGATGCTTCTCGTATCGTTGTTAAAGTGAACGAAGAAGAGCTAGTACCAGGTGAAGCTGGTATCGACATCTACAACCTGACTAAATACACACGTTCTAACCAGAACACATGTATTAACCAGCGCCCATGTGTGATGCCAGGTGAACCTGTATCACGCGGTGACGTTCTTGCTGATGGTCCTTCAACAGACCTTGGTGAACTAGCGCTTGGTCAAAACATGCGTATCGCGTTCATGCCTTGGAATGGTTACAACTTCGAAGACTCGATCTTAGTATCTGAGCGCGTAGTTCAAGAAGACCGTTTCACGACTATCCACATCCAAGAACTTACTTGTGTGGCGCGTGATACTAAGCTTGGTTCTGAAGAGATCACAGCTGATATTCCAAACGTAGGTGAGTCTGCTCTGTCTAAACTAGACGAGTCAGGTATCGTTTACATCGGTGCAGAAGTTAAGGGTGGCGACATCCTAGTTGGTAAAGTAACACCTAAAGGTGAAACTCAGCTAACGCCTGAAGAGAAGCTACTACGTGCAATCTTCGGTGAAAAAGCATCTGACGTTAAAGATACTTCACTACGTGTACCTAACTCTGTATCAGGTACGATCATCGACGTTCAAGTCTTCACTCGCGATGGCGTAGAGAAAGACAAGCGTGCGCTTGAAATCGAACAAATGCAGCTTAAAGAAGCGAAGAAAGACCTAACTGAAGAATTCCAGATTCTTGAGGGTGGCCTTCTAAACCGTGTTAAAGCTGTACTGATTGAAGGTGGTTACTCTGAAGCGAAACTAGACACAACTGATCGTAAGAAGTGGCTAGAACTAACGCTAGAAGATGACGCTCTACAAACTCAGCTAGAACAACTAGCAGAGCAGTGGGACGAGCTAAAAGCTGACTTCGATAAGAAATTCGAAACTAAGCGTCGCAAGATCACTCAAGGTGATGATCTAGCACCTGGCGTACTGAAGATCGTTAAGGTTTACCTAGCGGTTAAACGTCGCATTCAGCCTGGTGATAAGATGGCGGGTCGTCACGGTAACAAGGGTGTAATCTCTAAGATTAACCCTGTTGAAGACATGCCATACGATGAGAAAGGTCAGCCTGTAGACATCGTACTTAACCCACTGGGTGTACCTTCGCGTATGAACATCGGTCAGATCCTAGAAGTACACTTAGGTCTGGCAGCGAAAGGTATTGGTGACAAGATCAACCAGATGGTTAAAGAGCAGCAAGAACTAGCGAAATTCCGCGAGTTCCTACAAAAAGTTTACGATCTAGGCGAGACTCGCCAGAAAGTAGATATTGCTTCTCTATCTGATGACGAAGTTCGTACTCTAATCAAGAACCTACGTGGCGGTCTACCAATCGCGACTCCAGTATTTGACGGTGCACCAGAAGCGTCTATTAAAGCGCTACTGAAACTAGCAGACCTACCAGAATCTGGTCAGCTAAAACTGTTTGATGGTCGCACAGGTGACCAGTTTGAGCGCCCTGTAACAGTAGGTTACATGTACATGCTGAAACTGAACCACCTTGTTGATGACAAGATGCACGCTCGTTCAACTGGTTCGTACAGCCTAGTAACTCAGCAGCCACTTGGTGGTAAAGCTCAGTTCGGTGGTCAGCGTTTCGGTGAGATGGAAGTATGGGCACTAGAAGCATACGGTGCGGCTTACACTCTACAAGAAATGCTAACGGTTAAGTCGGATGACGTTAACGGCCGTACTAAGATGTACAAAAACATCGTAGACGGTAACCACAGCATGGAACCTGGTATGCCAGAATCGTTCAACGTACTGTTGAAAGAGATTCGCTCGCTAGGTATCAACATCGAGCTAGAAGACGAAGAGTAATCTCTTTCTCTCTTGACTAAGGTTGAGAGAATCTAAAGCGATTATTTGGTAGAAGGTGCTCACTTTAGCGAGTGAGCTCCTTTTAACTCCTTACAGGAGCTGATTGTGAAAGACTTATTAAACTTTCTAAAAGCACAGCATAAGACCGAAGAATTTGATGCAATCAAAATCGGTCTATCTTCACCAGACATGATCCGTTCATGGTCTTTCGGTGAAGTTAAAAAACCTGAAACGATCAACTATCGTACGTTCAAACCTGAACGCGATGGTCTGTTCTGTGCGCGTATCTTTGGTCCAGTTAAAGACTACGAGTGTCTTTGTGGTAAGTACAAGCGCTTGAAGCACCGTGGTGTTATCTGTGAGAAGTGTGGTGTAGAAGTTACACAAACTAAAGTTCGTCGTGACCGTATGGGCCACATCGAGCTTGCTTCACCAGTAGCTCACATCTGGTTCCTAAAATCGCTACCGTCTCGTATCGGTCTACTAATGGATATCCCTCTACGTGATATCGAACGTGTTCTTTACTTCGAAATGTACGTAGTAACTGAGCCGGGTATGACTGATCTAGAAAAAGGTCAGATGCTTACGGAAGAAGAGTATCTAGACCGTCTAGAAGAGTGGGGCGACGAGTTCACTGCTAAGATGGGTGCAGAAGCTATCAAGGACCTACTAGGTTCTATGGACATGCACGCTGAAGCAGAACAAATGCGCGAAGAGCTAGAAACTACTAACTCTGAAACTAAGCGTAAGAAAGTAACTAAGCGTCTGAAGCTGGTAGAAGCGTTCATCGCATCTGGTAACAACCCAGAGTGGATGATCCTAACTGTACTTCCAGTACTTCCGCCAGATCTGCGTCCTCTAGTACCACTAGATGGCGGTCGTTTTGCGACTTCTGATCTAAACGACCTATACCGTCGTGTGATCAACCGTAACAACCGTTTGAAGCGTCTTCTAGAGCTAGCAGCTCCGGACATCATCGTACGTAACGAAAAACGTATGCTGCAAGAGTCTGTTGATGCGCTACTAGACAACGGTCGTCGTGGTCGTGCGATCACTGGTTCTAACAAGCGTCCTCTAAAATCTCTTGCTGATATGATCAAGGGTAAGCAAGGTCGTTTCCGTCAGAACCTTCTAGGTAAACGTGTAGACTACTCTGGTCGTTCTGTAATCACAGTAGGTCCATACCTTCGTCTACACCAGTGTGGTCTTCCTAAGAAGATGGCACTTGAGCTATTCAAACCATTCATCTACAGCAAGCTAGAGACTCGTGGTCTTGCGACTACAATCAAAGCTGCTAAGAAAATGGTAGAGCGTGAAGAAGCGGTAGTTTGGGATATCCTAGACGAAGTAATCCGTGAGCACCCAGTACTATTGAACCGTGCACCTACACTTCACCGTCTAGGTATCCAGGCGTTCGAACCAGTACTAATCGAAGGTAAAGCGATCCAGCTACACCCACTAGTGTGTGCGGCGTACAACGCGGACTTCGATGGTGACCAAATGGCGGTTCACGTACCTCTAACTCTAGAGGCACAGCTTGAAGCTCGTACTCTGATGATGTCGACAAACAACATTCTGTCGCCAGCGTCAGGTGATCCGATCATCGTACCTTCTCAGGACGTTGTATTGGGTCTGTACTACATGACTCGTGACAAGATCAACGTGAAAGGTGAAGGCATGTACCTTTCTGGCCCAGCAGAGGCTGAGAAAGCATACCGCACTAAGCAAGCTGAACTTCACGCACGCGTTAAAGTACGTATTACAGAAACAGTTGTAGACGAAGACGGCAACAGCACAACAGAGACTAAGATGGTTGATACAACTATCGGTCGTGCAATGCTATGGCAAATCGTGCCAGCTGGTCTACCGTACAGCATCGTTAACCAAAAGCTAGGTAAGAAGCAAATCTCTAACCTACTAAACGAGGCGTACCGTAAACTAGGTCTGAAAGACACTGTAATCTTCGCTGACCAAATCATGTACACAGGTTTCGCATACGCGGCACTATCTGGTGTATCTGTTGGTATCGACGATATGGTTGTACCGCCAGCTAAGTACACTGAAATCGCAGAAGCGGAAGAAGAAGTACGTGAAATCCAGGAACAATACCAATCTGGTCTTGTTACTGCGGGCGAACGATACAACAAAGTTATCGATATCTGGGCATCGACCAACGATCGCGTAGCGAAAGCGATGATGGCAAACCTTTCATCTGAAACGGTAGTTAACCGTGACGGTGAAGAAGAGCAACAAGAATCGTTTAACAGCATCTACATGATGGCTGACTCGGGTGCTCGTGGTTCTGCAGCTCAGATTCGTCAGCTAGCGGGTATGCGTGGTCTGATGGCGCGTCCAGATGGTTCAATCATCGAAACGCCGATCACAGCGAACTTTAAAGAAGGTCTAAACGTACTTCAGTACTTTATCTCAACGCACGGTGCTCGTAAGGGTCTTGCGGATACGGCACTGAAAACAGCGAACTCGGGTTACCTAACTCGTCGTCTAGTAGACGTTGCTCAAGACGTTGTTGTAACTGAACATGACTGTGGCACTCACGAGGGTGTTGACATGATGCCTCACATCGAGGGTGGTGATGTTAAAGTTGCACTAACTGAGCTAGCGCTAGGTCGTGTAGTAGCTGAAGACGTTCTTAAGCCAGGTACAGAAGATGTTCTGATCCCACGTAACACTCTAATTGATGAGAAGTGGTGTCAGATCATGGAAGAGAACTCAGTAGACAGCATGAAAGTGCGCTCTGTAGTTACTTGTGATTCTGACTTCGGTTGTTGTGCACAGTGTTACGGTCGTGACCTAGCACGTGGTCACCTAGTGAACCAAGGTGAAGCAGTTGGTGTAATCGCTGCTCAGTCTATCGGTGAACCGGGTACACAGCTTACGATGCGTACGTTCCACATCGGTGGTGCGGCATCTACTGCAGCAGCAGAGAACAGCATCCAAGCGAAGACAACTGGTACAGTTAAACTGCACAACGCTAAGTTCGTAATCAACAAAGATAAGAAGCTGGTAATCACGTCTCGTGCATCTGAGCTAACTATCATTGATGAATTCGGTCGTACTAAAGAGAAGCACAAACTTCCTTACGGTTCGATGCTAAGCAAAGGCGACAACGACGCAGTAACAGCTGGTGAAGTTGTTGCTAACTGGGAAGCGCACACCATGCCAATCATCACTGAAGTGGCAGGTCGCATCCAGTTCGTAGACATGATCGACGGTGTTACAGTTTCTCGTCAAACAGATGACCTAACAGGTCTATCTTCAAGCGAAGTAACTGATCCAGCAGCTCGCCCAGCAGCAGGTAAAGATATGCGTCCAGCTATCAAACTTGTTGATGAGCAAGGTAACGACGTAATGATCCCTGGTACAGAAATGCCAGCTCACTACTTCCTACCTGGTAAAGCGATTGTAAACATCGAAGATGGCGCTGAAGTTGGCATTGGTGACACACTATCTCGTATCCCTCAGAAATCTGGCGGTAACAAAGATATCACCGGTGGTCTACCACGCGTAGCTGACCTATTCGAAGCTCGTAAGCCTAAAGAGCCTGCGATCCTTGCTGAGCACACAGGTACTGTGAGCTTCGGTAAAGAAACGAAAGGTAAGCGTCGTCTAGTTATCACTCGCGACAGCGGTGATACTTACGAAGAGATGATTCCTAAGCATCGTCAGTTGAACGTATTTGAAGGTGAGCGTGTTGAACGTGGTGACGTGATCGCAGATGGTCCAGAGTCTCCACATGACATTCTACGTCTACGTGGCGTACACGCTGTAACTCAGTACATCGCTAACGAAGTACAAGAAGTTTACCGTCTACAAGGCGTTAAGATTAACGATAAGCACATCGAGACTATCGTTCGTCAAATGCTACGTAAGTGTACAATTACTCACGCTGGTGACTCTGAGTTCCTACCTGGCGAGCAAGTTGAATACTCACAAGTTAAGATTTCTAACCGTAACCTAGAAGCTGAAGGCAAAGAGCCAGCACGTTTCGAGCGTGAGCTACTAGGTATCACTAAGGCATCTCTAGCGACTGAGTCATTCATCTCTGCGGCATCGTTCCAGGAGACAACTCGCGTACTAACAGAAGCTGCGGTTTCTGGTAAGCGTGATGACCTACGTGGTCTGAAAGAGAACGTAATTGTTGGTCGTCTGATCCCAGCTGGTACTGGTTTCGCATACCACCAAGATCGTCAAGCTAAACGTGCTGAAGCGCAAGAAGGTCCATCTGCTGAACAAGCAACAGATAACCTAGCTGCACTTCTAAACGCAGGCTTCTCTTCTGACGAGTAGTCGTTAAGAGCTTAAAAGAAAAGGCACCCTCGGGTGCCTTTTTTATTTTTGGGAGCAAAGGTTAGAACGCTACGCTTCGACATGTAAGTATGCTTCGTTTGCGGAATCGAGAGGTGTGCCTTTGGAGAACCGTGAAAGTGATTGACGAAGAGGGTGTTGACTGGATTTATCCCTAGAAAGATAAAATAGAAGCGAATCCCGAAAAACAAAAAGGGTTGACGAATACACGCCTTCTCGCTTCTCGCTTCTCGCTTCTCGCTTCTCGCTTCTCGCTTCTCGCTTCTCGCTTCTCGCTTCTCGCTTCTCGCTTCTCGCTTCTCGCTTCTCGCTATGCGCCAGGCGGCATCGCTAAACTGTCGGCAATCAACTGAATCAAGTGGTCTTCTACCGCGAAGCGTGTCTCAATGATTTCCCCAATCAAAGACATATCTTCGTCAAAATCAGCCAGTTCATCTTCGGCTGAAACATCAGAATATTTGTCGGTAAAGTTCAACAACGGCTCAGTAGTGAGGACGATCTTCGCGTAAGTTTGGTTAATTTCATCAGTAGCAACAAAGCCAGTGGCTTTCCACTTATCCATCACCATATCGTAGATTTTAAAATGACCTTCAGAGATATAATCCACAAGGTGTTGGCAGAAGTGCTGAAGTTCGTCAGGGGAAGGGAGTTCAATGACATTGGATTTCGAACAAGGTTGCAGTGCTGCAAGCTTACAATATTCGACAATCAGAGATTGTCTCGTTTCCAGCCAATGGTCAATAACGTCACTGGAACCGCCCCATTGGTCTTGTGTTTGTTTGAATTTTTTTAGCATGACCATGCCCTCATGATCTGATCGCCCATTGGCGAACGTATCCTTTGCAAAGCAAAGTTAGTAAAGTGATTACAAACTCTTGTCCTTACTAGAATTTATAGTTGCAAATTTAGCGAACGACAAACTCTGGTATGAAATTAGATTGCCAGTAAAATGAATGAACTTCAAGCAAAGGGACGCTGTAATGTTAAGAAAAGGTGAAGTTAACCGTACGAAAAACGCCTATTGGTGTGTTGTCTCAGGAAGCGATGTTTGGCTGGTGGATGGTGCTATCCCATTTGGCAATGCAGAGCAGTTCTCACTGCCAGAAGCGAGTGCAAGGCAGATAGGTGAATATCAAGATGCCCCGGTGATGTGGGTAAACCTGTCGGATTTAGACCACGATTTAGAGCTTGTATCTTTGCGTGATTGTCTCCATTTCTCAGACTCCCTTTTTCTTTTGATCAGTAAAGCCATTCAGTATGGTCATATGACACAAAGCCTGCGTTTTTGTCCGCAATGCGGTGGTCGCAATTTCCTCAATAACAATCAATTGGCAATGCAGTGTGGTGAGTGCCGTACTTTGCATTATCCGCGTATTTTCCCATGCATCATTGTCGCTGTGCGTAAAGACAACCAAATCTTGCTAGCTCAGCACCCTCGCCATCGAAATGGCATGTATACCGTAATAGCGGGCTTTTTAGAGGTGGGTGAAACCTTGGAGGAGTGTGTGACACGCGAGGTGCACGAAGAAACCGGCGTACACGTTAAAAATATTCGCTATTTTGGCAGCCAACCATGGGCCTTTCCATCCAGTATGATGATGGCATTTCTTGCGGATTACGAGTCTGGTGAATTGAATCCTGATTACACCGAGCTGTCTGATGCTCAATGGTTTGGCGTTGATGATATGCCGCCAGTAGCCCCAAAAGGGACAATCGCAAGAGCATTAATTGAGCAAACAATTAGTGATATTCAGCAGGCTTGAGAGCCGACTCGTAAAGCGATTAAAGGAAAATGTAGAATCACTTTTGAGACAAAGGGGGTTGTTAGACTGACCTAGCACAGCATTCTGTAATGACACAATGATTAATAAAGGAGTATGTCTAATGAAATACAGATCAGCGTTATGGCTAGGTATTGCGTCTTTTTCTTTGGTAAGTGTTTCGGCACAGGCAAGTATTGAAGTGAAAGCGAAGCGTATGTTGACCGAAAATACAATGACGGAAAACGTCGCAAAAGTGCAAACCGCTTGTGGCAATGAAGTTCTTGAAACAAACTTTGACTGGGCTGCGTGGGATGACTACGACTTTGCTGAAGCTCGTTTAGACAAAGTAAAAACCACAGGTTGGCTGGGTGGCTTAATCAACTATATCTACGATGATATGGTTAAGCTATGCACGACGACTGAACATGCCGCACTTTATAAAGAAGAGTTCCAAAAAGTTCAACAAATCCAATTTGTTGGTCAAGACTCTGTGAAGGCGCGTAAAGCAGGTTTCTCTCTTGATGATGGTGGCAGTGTGCTTAAAGTCGCTTTGAACCCGAACGCGGCTTACGACTCTTCAACGCTGAAATATCTCAAGCAAGCGTGGAACTAAGGTAATGAAAAAAATACTCTTCCCCTTAGTTGCCATGGCTTCAAGCTTTTCTGCGGTCGCTGAAGAGCGTTACTCTATGGAAGATTTAACCGCTCTTCATAAAGCACAAAGCTGGAATGAGCTGCTCTATCATGCCAATGATATTCGTCCATCAAAGCGAGATGATGCTTGGCAAGGACTGGTGGCAGATGCTGCAACAGGAGCTTTCAATAGTTACGTTTCTTCCGGAGCCGCTGATAGCGCTATTGGTTTAGGGCAGCAGCTACTCACTGAGTATGCGTTTCTGTCTCAATCCAGTGATTTTACTCAAAGCTTTGCAAAAGCCTTAGTTCCGGCAGCGCAATCTTGTATCAAGTATTCGATGGAAGGGTGTGTAGAGAGCTACGGACAACTGCTCGCCGAACTCTCTCCTGCGGGTAACGTAAGTTTTGAAGAAGGGACTAAGGTGTTCCAAAATGTCTCTAAATCTCTCGCGATTCCATTCTATGCCGCGGCAGTCAAGCAGTCTCCGGAATACTGTGCAGATGAAAAGGTCTCGAATGCGCTGTTGTATACGCTTGATCGACCGAGTAATTCTCAGTTTGCATTGGCAAAAGAAGTCGCAACAAATGGGTGTGCTAACACGGCACTAACAAACTTTGAGAATTACATTATTGACTCGCAATCGGTGCGGGAGACCTTGTGTCCGACTTACCTATCCAAAGGATATGTAAAAGGGGTCATGAAAAAAGTTTGCCAATCATGATTATGAAATATGAAGCCACCGTAAGGTGGCTTTTTTAATTTATTGAAAAATAGATAAAAAAAACCCTCCGAGAGGGAGGGGGTAAGTAAGATGTCGTTATGAGATGCTGAGTACCGGGTACTCAGTTTATAATTGTAGTTTTCGCTAGCGAACAAATTTTTAACACTGATACCGATTGGGTGCAAATTAAGCACTGATTTAAAAGTTAATAACTTGATCCAGGTTGCAAAGCACACAGCTATTAGCCTTAAATCAGTGATAGAATACCCCCTTTCAAAGAAAGCCTAACAATTGGAATTACGGAATGACTGAATTAAAAAATGATCGTTATCTGCGTGCCCTTTTAAAAGAGCCAGTAGATTACACGCCAGTATGGATGATGCGTCAGGCAGGTCGTTACCTACCAGAATACAAAGCAACTCGTGCGCAAGCGGGCGATTTCATGTCTTTGTGTAAAAACGCGGAGTTGGCGTCAGAAGTAACGCTTCAACCACTACGCCGTTTTCCTCTTGATGCAGCGATCTTGTTCTCTGACATCCTAACTATCCCAGATGCAATGGGCTTAGAACTTCGTTTTGCTGCTGGTGAAGGTCCGGTTTTCGATAAACCAATCACTTGCAAAGCAGACGTTGAAAAGATCGGTCTGCCGGATCCAGAAGGCGAACTGCAATACGTAATGAACGCAGTGCGTCAAATCCGCAAAGACTTGAATGGTGACGTTCCACTGATTGGTTTCTCTGGTAGCCCATGGACACTGGCGACTTACATGGTTGAAGGCGGCAGCTCGAAAGCGTTCACCAAGATCAAGAAGATGATGTACGCAGAACCACAAACTCTGCATCTACTTCTAGATAAGCTAGCAGACAGCGTTATCGAGTACCTAAACGCGCAAATTAAAGCGGGTGCACAATCGGTGATGGTATTTGATACATGGGGTGGTGTACTGACACCTCGTGACTACAACCTGTTCTCTCTGCAATACATGCACAAGATTGTAGATGGTCTGATTCGTGAAAACGACGGTCGCCGTGTACCAGTAACGCTGTTCACTAAGAACGGTGGTATGTGGCTTGAGCAAATCGCAGCAACGGGCTGCGATGCGGTAGGTCTAGACTGGACAATCAACATCGCAGACGCGAAAGCGCGTATCGGTGATAAAGTGGCTCTACAAGGTAACATGGACCCATCAATGCTTTACGCTTCACCAGAGCGTATCCGTGAAGAAGTCGCGGGTATTCTAGAAGGCTTTGGCGATGCAGGTACTGGTCACGTGTTCAACCTAGGTCACGGTATCCACTTGGATGTGCCGCCAGAAAACGCAGGTGTGTTTGTGGAAGCGGTACACGAGCTATCTAAGCCATACCACAAGTAACTTCGACTTTTTGAAATTAAATACCGGCAATCAGTGCCGGTATTTTTTTACCTGAAATTCAAGATAGTACAGCTCTGATAGTATTTGGTCTGCCATGATCTAATTACTATTCTAGCTGCACGTTAGACATTAAAGTTTAATATAAACAAAGGTTTATGATTGCGAGTTTTATGTTCTAGTTTTCTTGTACAGATAAACAAGCAATTAGATCATGGGTAACCTAAAGCATCGAATGAACGCGTTTTTTAAGATATGGCACGACGTCAGATTCAAACCAAGGGTTCTTCTTTAACCACAATGTGTTGCGTGGAGAAGGGTGGGGAAGTGGAATAAAGTCAGGTTCCCAATCCTGCCATTGCTGAACAGTTTGCGTGAGCGTCTTTGGTTTGTTGGTGAGATAGTACTGCTGTGAGTACTGACCAATCAGTAGCGTCAGCTCTATATTGGGCAACTGCTCAAGAATCTGTTTATGCCAAGCTGGCGCACATTCTTTACGAGGTGGTAGATCACCTGAGTTTCCTTTACCTGGATAACAGAAGCCCATTGGGACAATGGCAATTTTGTTTGGGTCGTAGAAAATGTCTTTGTCGATATCGAGCCATTGGCGTAACCGATCGCCGCTTGGATCGTTCCAAGGTATCGAGGTTTTGTGTACGCGCGTTCCCGGCGCTTGTCCGATGATTAGAATGCGTGCGTCTTTTGCGGCTTGTACGATAGGGTTTGCACCCAAAGGTAAATCGTCTGCACAGATCTGGCAGGCACGTACTTGCTTTAGCAATGTTTCTAAAGACATAAGATGGTTAATACCCTTTATCGAAATCGACCTGATTATTAAGAGAGAAACCGTCTCGCCAACTCAAGTAGTTATCTGCAAAAATGTCGACCACTTGCTCAGGGAAACTCAATGCTGCGATGTGGGGTGTGATGGTTACCTGCGGAAGTTTCCAAAACGGATGTTGCGGCGAGAGTGGTTCTTGTTCAAATACATCGAGAAAAGCATGTTCCACCCAGCGATTCTTGAGCGCGAGCAATAGACCTGCATCATCAATCACATCACCTCTTCCGACATTAAATAACAGTGCCTGATTAAGGTGGCTTAACACTTCACTATTGAGTAAGCGCTGCGTATCCGGTGTGCTCGGTAGCGTATTCACGACAATATCCGCTTGGTGAAAAGCGCTTGCTAGTTCATTGATGTGATAGGTTTGAGTAAATTCACCGCCAGAGGTTGGAATCCCGGTACGATTCACTCCGATAGTCTTTATTCCCATCAATTGCGCTGCATTCCCCAAGTAGTTACCAATGCTGCCTGTACCAACAATCACCATAGTTTTGCTTTGCAGCGAGGTGTACAGATGCGGTTGCCACTGCTTGTTCTGCTGTTGCTGGTGGTATTGCATAAAGTGGCGGAAGTGAGCAATGCAGTAGCCAATTACGTACTCGGCAATTAATGGTCCGAAAATGCCGCGTACGTTGGTTAAAGTGTAATCCTGGCGTAGATTTGGTGACATTAAGGTATTCACACCAGCAAATGTGGATTGCACCCACTCAAGCTGTGAAAACTCGTCTAACCTTTGTGATAGTAATGGTGGATCCGCCAGTACGATCTGAGCTTCTTCAGGTTGGTCGGTGAGGCAAAGATCGGGCAGATTTTTCTCTGCCAGTAACGTTTCGTAGGTGTCGCGATGCTCTGAGAGCAGGAAAATCTGATTTGGATGCTGCATTAACTTTTTTCCCTGTGATGAATCAAGTACACTTTCGCTGTTTTTTTCTTCAATGATTGAGTGACTATGCTTAAGAATCCTCTTCAGGTTCGTTTGGAAAAACTAGAACCTTGGCAACAAATTACCTTCATGGCGTGTCTGTGTGAACGCATGTATCCAAACTATGCGATGTTTTGTGAGAATACAGAATTTGCTGAGCCACGTGCTTACCGAGCGATTCTTGATAGTGTATGGGAAATTCTGACGGTTAAGAACGCGAAAATTAACTTCGAACGTCAATTAGAGAAGTTAGAAGAGTTGTTCCCAAGTGCGGATGAATTCGATTTTTACGGTGTTTACCCAGCGATGGACGCGTGTCAGAGCCTGTCGACATTGTTGCATGGCCTGTTGGATCGCGACTACCTTTTCGACTCAATGCTTAAAGTGAGCCAACAGTCGGTAAAAACCGTTGCTGACCTAGAACAAGCACAAGGTGCGGAGCCAATCACCAACGACAATCAAAAAGAAAATGAAGCCGTATGTGAAGAGTGGGATGTTCAATGGGCGATCTTCCGTCCACTGCGTGAAGCGGTGGAACGCGACATCTGCTTGATTAAAGACTTGCGTGAAGAGCTACGTGAAGACGCCGTGAGCAATATCGGCATCACACTTTAATTATTGAATAGACAGAACAAAGGCATCCAAATTGGATGCCTTTTTATTTTTGCATATGGGCTGTTATGCCCAGTACTGATTATGATTCTTTAGATTCTGGCTTCGTTGGCTCTTGAGCTTCTGGCTCTTTGTCCTGTTTCTCCAGCCCTTCCTCTTCTTCATCGTCATCGCGGCTTTCAATTACGCCGTGCTTTTCTTTCCAGTTTTCCCAGCGTTGGTAAGCCAGTTCTTGCATGTCTGTGCTCTTATCCGCTTCATCGATGATCTCTTCACCCAATAGGTGCTCAAAGATGTCTTCTAGCGTTACCAAGCCTTGTACTGTGCCGTATTCGTCAACCACAAGCGCTAGCTGCAGACGGTGAGTCATCATTTGGTCAAACACTTTTGGTAGAGCTGTGTTGTTCAGTACCACTTGGATTGGACGCATGACCGAACCGAGTTGTTTTTGACCACTGCCCGATTGTTGCAGCTTGAACAGCTCTAGACGGTGCACAAAACCAATGATGTTATCTTTCTGTTCGCTGTAAACCAGTGGGCGAGAGAAAGGCGTCTCTTTATGCTTCTCTAGGAAGTCGTTGATGGTCATGGTTGCGTCTACGCGGAATACGACCGGACGCGGTGTCATGACTTGTGTTACTGGCACGTCTTGAATGCCCAGTAGGTTGCTCAGGATCTTTGATTCGCCTTCTGCGAACTCTCCGCTCTCTTTTGCCAGAATGGCCATAGCAGATAACTCATCGCGCATCTTCGGTGCTTCGTGGTTACGAGCTAGGCGCTTAGTGATTTGCTCAGAGAACCATACGAATGGCGTTAGTGCCCATACCATCCAGCGCAGCGATACCGCCGCAGATGGTGCAAGTTGGCGCCAGTAAGTTGCACCAATCGTCTTAGGTACAATTTCTGATAGAACAAGAATCGCCAGTGTCAGTACCGCAGAGAAGATACCTAGTGCTTCGCTACCGAACACTACCGCCGCTTGTGCACCTGCCGTTGCTGCACCGATAGTGTGAGCAATGGTGTTCAGGGTCAGGATCGAAGCCAGTGGTCGGTCGATGTCTGCTTTCAGTTTTTCTAACTGAGCAGAAGCAGGATGCCCCTGTTGTTTGAGCTGCGCAATGTAGCTCGGACTGATACTAAGAAGTACCGCCTCCAGTACCGAACAGATAAACGAAATGCCGATAGCAATAGAGATATAAATGGATAACAGCAGCATAGTTGCCCTTGAATGTAATGTGATAGTCGGGATTTTAAGCGATTATAACCGCAAAAGCGCCCTATAAATCGTTCTAATTGCATTAGAAAGCAAGCGCTTTGCCCGTACAAGTAGTAACAAATTGTGAGTTATTACTCATATTATGGCTAAAACTACGTCAGAAAATCGAAAGATCGCTTACAAACCTTTGCCAGATGGGGCATTTATGTTTTAGAGTGAGATGAATTCGATAACATATGAGAAGGGAAACCTAATGAACAAGACCCAATTAATCGACTTTATTGCAGAGAAAGCAGACCTATCTAAAGCACAAGCTAAAGCTGCTCTTGAAGCAACTCTTGAGGGTGTTACTGGCGCTCTTAAAGAGGGTGACCAAGTTCAACTAATTGGTTTTGGTACATTCAAAGTAAACCACCGCGCTGCACGTACTGGTCGTAACCCTAAGACTGGTGACGAGATTCAAATCGCAGCAGCTAACGTACCAGCATTCGTAGCAGGTAAAGCGCTGAAAGAATCAGTAAACTAAGTTAAAATGCACCGAGGTATCCTGCCTCGGTGCAATTTCATGAAAAAACATCTACTCACTTCACTCCTTTTATCAAGCCTCGCTCTTGTTGGCTGTTCTTCTGTTGAAACCCCAAACCTTGACCAATTTACCCATTTCTCTGGCGGGAAAATCATGGGTGATGCCACCAGTTTGTATTGGATGACAGAACGTCTGACACGCGTTAGTACGGCTGCAGACTACGTAGCTATGGGTGATTCCGGCTCGTATCAGAGTGATTATCGCTGGGACGATGGTGAGCTAAGAGAGTTGATTCGAAAAGGTGAGCAACTCGATACAAAACAAGGATTGGTGCCTTTTCAAATCCACATTCGATTCAATAAAGATGGCGATGCGATCTATCAGCAATACCGTGTGAATGGGAAAGTGCTGCCTTTACGACGTGATCAGCTAGAGCGTTACAAGACAGAAGCGAATGATGTGGTTGCTTCGATCAAGAGTCAATCTCGCGAAGGTCAGAGTTTGATTCAAGGTTTTTGGGATGGCGAGACGTTCGAAACCTGCAAAGGACGTGAGTTCGCGACGCTGGAATTTAACCAGACTTTACCTAAGTTTGTGATTGATAGATTGGCATCGGTAGATAGCTACATTGCATTTATCGGCAAAGAGTCACGTAATACAGCAACTGTTGACGAATTGTTGATGCTCAATGATGACAACTTTGATTGTATCCCACGACCAAAGCTGATCTCTGAATAAGTTCTGAGCTTAGCTTCATGCTAGTGGAGTCACATGAATAAAAAAGGCGCTTAATGCGCCTTTTGTCTTTTTAGCCAACTGAAGTTGTTTTTATTTTTCTTGCTCACGTGCGATTGCACGGTAGCCGATATCGTTGCGATGGAACATGCCATCCCAACTGATCTGTTTTGCAAGTTCATAAGCGCGTTGCTGTGCTTCTGATACGCTGTTACCAAGTGCTGTTGCACAAAGTACACGGCCGCCGTTTGTCACAATGTCGCCGTCTTTGTTGTGTGTACCTGCGTGGAAGACCTTCTCACCTTCAATTTCAACTTGTGGAAGACCTGAGATAACGTCGCCCTTGTTGTACGCAGCAGGATAGCCTCCGGCGGCTAACACAATACCAATCGATGCTCGTGGATCCCATTTTGATTCCACTTGATCCAGTTTGGCATCAATAGCAGCCAGACATAGATCAACAAGATCCGATTCCATGCGCATCATGATCGGTTGCGTTTCTGGATCACCAAAGCGGCAGTTGTACTCGATCACTTTCGGCGTACCGTCTTTATCGATCATTAAACCCGCGTATAGGAAACCTGTGTAAGGGTTGCCTTCTGAAGCCATCCCACGCACTGTTGGGTAAATCACTTCTTCCATGATGCGGTTATGAATTTCAGGTGTTACCACTGGAGCAGGAGAATAAGCGCCCATGCCGCCTGTGTTTGGACCGGTATCTTTGTCGCCTACGCGTTTGTGGTCTTGGCTGGTGACCATTGGCAAAACGTTCTCACCATCCACCATCACGATGAAGCTTGCTTCTTCCCCATCTAGAAATTCTTCGATAACCACACGACTGCCAGCATCACCAAATGCATTACCCGCTAGCATATCCTTGATGGCGTCTTCAGCTTCTTCTAGTGTCATTGCCACAATCACGCCTTTGCCAGCGGCAAGACCATCAGCTTTGACTACAATTGGTGCACCTTGTTCACGTACGTAAGCGAGTGCAGGCTCGATTTCAGTGAAGTTTGCGTATGCTCCCGTCGGGATTTGGTGACGAGCAAGAAAGTCTTTAGTAAACGCTTTAGAGCCTTCAAGCTGCGCTGCTGCTTGTGTTGGACCAAAGATTGGCAGACCTGCTTCTCGGAAAGCATCCACAACACCGATAACCAATGGTGCTTCAGGACCAACGATGGTCAGCTCAATGGCTTTCTCTTTTGCGAATGCAACCAGACCTGCGATGTCTTCTACTGCGATATTTACGTTCTCTAGTTTAGGCTCTAGTGCTGTGCCTGCGTTACCCGGAGCAACGAAGATAGTCTCAACATTTGGGTTTTGCGCCGCTTTCCAACCTAGTGCGTGTTCACGACCGCCTGAACCAATGATAAGTACATTCATGTTTTAAACCTTCAATCAAAATTGATAGTAGTAGAACTAGAAAATGTTTGAGCAACACGAAAGGAAAGTGTTGCTCATCTCGGAGCGCAACGCTCTTGTATCCAGTAGCGAAGCGCTCTCGCATCTTTTCTTTCTAGTGGCGGAAGTGACGCATACCTGTAAAGATCATTGCCATGCCGTGTTCGTCTGCTGCTGCGATAACTTCGTCATCACGCATCGAGCCGCCAGGTTGAATCACACACTTGATGCCAGCTTCTGCTGCTGCATCGATACCATCACGGAATGGGAAGAACGCATCAGATGCCATTACGCTACCTGCGACTTCTAGACTTTCGTCTGCTGCTTTGATTCCCGCAATTTTCGCTGAGTAAACGCGGCTCATTTGACCTGCGCCTACGCCGATGGTCATGTCACCTTTCGCGTAAACAATCGCGTTAGATTTCACGTATTTCGCTACTTTCCAGCAGAACAGTGCATCTTTCAGCTCTTCTTCTGTTGGCTGGCGCTTAGAAACCACTTTTAGGTCGTCTAGGCTTACCATGCCTTGGTCACGGTCTTGAACCAGTAGACCGCCATTCACGCGTTTCACGTCAAAGCCCGTTGTCTTCGTTGACCATTCGCCACACTCAAGTAGACGCACGTTTTTCTTCGCTGCAACCACTTCAATCGCTTCAGCAGAAACAGAAGGTGCGATGATGACTTCAACGAATTGACGTTCAACAATAGCGGTTGCTGTTTCAGCATCTAGCTCTTGGTTGAATGCAATGATGCCGCCGAATGCAGATGTTGGGTCAGTTTGGTAAGCGCGGTTGTACGCTTCTAGGATGTCTTTACCTAGAGCCACACCACATGGGTTCGCGTGTTTTACGATCACACATGCTGGTTCGTTGAACTCTTTCACACACTCAAGTGCTGCATCTGTGTCTGCGATGTTGTTGTAAGAAAGGGCTTTACCTTGGATTTGGCGAGCAGTAGAAACAGACGCCTCTTGTGGGTTTGCTTCTACGTAAAAAGCAGCTGCTTGGTGGCTATTCTCACCGTAGCGCATATCTTGTTTTTTCTCGAACTGTTGGTTGAATGTTCGAGGGAATTTGCTCTTGTTTTCAGGAGAAGGTTCATCACCTTCTTTGTTCTCACCGTAAGATGGAACCATAGTGCCGAAGTAGTTTGCGATCATGCCATCGTAAGCCGCAGTGTGCTCAAATGCTGCGATAGCAAGGTCGAAACGGGTATCTAGAGTAAGGGATTTGTCGTTTGCATCCATCTCTGCGATTACGCGCTGGTAATCACCTGCGTTAACGACGATAGTCACGTCTTTGTGGTTTTTCGCAGCAGAGCGAACCATAGTTGGGCCGCCGATATCGATGTTTTCAACTGCGTCAGCTAGAGTACAACCCTCTTTTGCTACGGTTTCTGCGAATGGGTATAGGTTAACAACAACCATATCGATAGGGTTGATGCCGTGTTTTTCCATCACGTCATCATCTTGACCACGGCGACCCAGTACACCACCGTGAACTTTCGGGTGAAGCGTCTTAACGCGACCGTCCATCATTTCTGGGAAACCAGTGTAGTCAGAGACTTCGGTTACTGCGATGCCTTGCTCAGCAAGTAGACGAGCCGTACCACCAGTAGATAGGATATCGACACCGCGCTCAGCAAGAGCTTGTGCAAACTCAACAATACCTGTTTTGTCTGATACGCTGATAAGCGCACGGCGAATAGGACGAGCGTTGTTCATGCTTCCATTTTCCTCAAATTCACGGAGTTAAAGATGTTTGCCAAAAATGAACTTGTTTTTACCTCATGGGGTAAAATATTGGCCAGTTTTGGTAAAGACCTTTGCAGGTGTTTTCATGCTTAGAAAACAGTCTCCACTATTTGATGGCGCGTATTCTAACCAATTTATTACAAAAAAGCTCGCGCAATCGTTTGGCATCTCAAAAATAATTGCAAAAAACTCGATCTTTGGCTTTAAAAGTAACGAGATAGTTAATAAGGAAAGTTATGTTTCAGATAGGTGAACTGGCGAAACGCTGTGGTGTGACTGCCGATACATTACGTTTCTACGAAAAAAATACACTGATCCAGCCCGCAGGGCGAAGTGAATCGGGCTATCGCTTATACAACGAAGAAAACCAAAAACAGGTACGCTTCATTCTCAAAGCGAAAGAGCTTGGCTTAAGTTTAGAGGAAATAAAAGAGCTTCTAGAAATCAAATTAGAAGCGACAGAACACAGCTGTGCAGAAGTAAAAGCTATCACTTCTGCAAAGTTAACTTTAATTGATGAAAAAATAGCGGAACTGACAAAGATTCGCACCGCATTAAAGAAGATCAATGACGCTTGCTGTGGGCATAACAATGACGATGCCAGCCACTGTTCTATCCTCGCAGCCCTTGAGTAGCGTGCTACTTAATTTAAGTTTGCATTTTTGGCGGCTTGCTTTTCTAGGTTCAAGCCGTTTTCCCACCTATAATCTCGGCTTTAGTCGACTGTAAGAATGTGTAGTCCTATCTATTCCTAAAGCGACGCTGTCTATTAGATACGAGAGTTTTCATACATGGTTGGAGTCTATTTTCAAATCAATGACTGGGTTTTGAGCGTTGATGAAAATAAGCTGTATCGACAAGACAGGGAAGTTACCGTTGAGCCACGCTTAATTAATTTGCTGCATTTTCTTGCAGAGCACGCTAGTGAAGTATTCAACCGCGAAGAGCTGATCCAATACGTTTGGGCGGGTGCGATTGTGACTGACCAAGTTGTGACGCAATCCATTTTTGAACTGCGTAAACTGCTGCGCGACGGTCGAGAAGAAAACACCAGCTACGTGATCACTGTGCCTAAACGTGGTTACAAGTTGGTAGCAAATGTGACGCCGATGACGCACGAGGAATTCCTCGCTCGCCGCCATTGTGATACAGAGATTCTTGCTCCGATCGTAGAAGAAATCGAAGAAGAACAATCAGAAATCTCAACTTCTACGATTGCATTTCCGGCAGGTCCGTTAACTCGCGCTGTATGCGAGATGTCAAAAGAGAAAAAAGCACCGCGCAAGCCGAATAAAATCAGCCCTTGGCGATTAGGTTTCATGAACTTCATTTGGATCAGTATTTTGGTCGTGGTGATGGGGGTGTTTACCTATAAGCAATCTGAAGTGCGCATTACACAAGCCATTGATACTCACCTTATCGAATTCAAGTTTCAGGATAACTTCAGCAAAGAAGGTCGTAGCTATGACTTAGCCGACGGGTTTGCACAGAAGTTGATGGCAGATGTGGCTCAAGTCAGTGATTATCGAGTCATGTTGAAAAAGGCGACCTTTACTACTGGTATTGTACCGGGTAAGTCTGTGGTGGTACGTGTTAAAGAAAACGACGGTGGCAGCTTCCTTGAGGTGGAATATCGCAATAACTCCTCAGAAAAGGTTTTGTTCAGCCGCCAATACGCGTTAACCAATAGCCATTTGAAGTCGGTTATGCAGCAAGCCTCTCTAGATTTGATGCGCGCATTAAAAGTGCCAGATGCAAAATTAAAATCCAAGGTGCTGGTGGCGGGTATGCCAATGAACCCAGACGCATTGGAGCTGTTTGTTGAGGCAAACCACTACTTGAATGTGTCGGATGCGAATCAATTCCAGCACGGTATCGACTTGATGGAGAGAATTCTCGAGATTGAACCGGATAACGCTTATGTACAAGCTGAGCTGTTGATTGCCTATCATGTGCAGAAGGCGCTTGATCCTGCATTGGAGCTGAGAAAAGGCAGAGTTCAGCAGTTGAGTGAGAAATTGGAAACCAATTCAAAGATGATGGTGGGACCAATTCAGCCACGTATTTATGAAGCGTTAGCGCTGCATGAGACCATTGCAGGTGACATCGATTTGGCTAAGCAGCATTTGAATCAAGCTCTCGAGGTTCGAGACTCAGTTCTGTCTTATGTCATTAGAGGCAAGCACGCGGAATTGGATGGTGATTTGGATTGGGCAAGTGAGTCTTACAGTGAAGCCTTCTATATAGATACATCTGTAGAGACCTATTTGCTGTGCGAAAACTTGGTCTTTCCAAGCAATATGAAGGCGATTGATTACGCCATGTATCGAGCAGTGCACCCTTCTGTGGTTCGTATGTTGTAGTAAGCCCTCTTTTATCAATCAGAGACACTTAGCCCTTCACTTCGGTGAGGGGCTTTTTTGTCTCTACGTTATTAAATCGCTATCTTCTTGCTTTTTGAATAGAGCTTGCTTTACAGGGGGGGGAGGCTTTTCATTCTATCTTCTATCTTCTATCTTCTATCTTCTATCTTCTATCTTCTATCTTCTATCTTCTATCTTCTATCTTCTATCTCACCATCTTTGTATTTTGCTTGTGTTTATTAATGAGCGGCTCTTATCGAGTTTTTGCTAGATCTACCTTTTTTTCCCATTGCTCTACCTTTGGTTTGTGTACTTATTGCCTGTCACAACCACACTGTTGTTTATGTGTACTTACGTTGGTATCTATGCAGAACGAGGGGAAAAGAAGAGGGAAGTTTGATGTAAGTCAACGGAGCAATAAAGGTAGGAAAAAGCGGCGTCAACAGTTTGGGTAATTAGCCATGGTTTCTCTTGATGTTGATAGAGGTTGATAAGCTTGATGGAAAATTTGTTGAGGTTGATGTTTTTAGGTTTCCGGTAAGAGCGTTTGATGTTATTGGGCTAACTTTCTGTATTTATTGGTTTTATATTTTTGTGTTTATAAGGTTTATCTCAACTTTATACCGATGGGCTAATTGTTTTATTGATAACGCCAAGTTTATTTTTTTCCCAGTTTTTGGGCGTAGTCTTCACTTCGAAATTTAGCGAGGTCGAGCAGATTCCTCCTCATAGCATCTCGCTAATAACCATTCAGTTTGAGTCATGTTGACTCGAGTAGAATAGATTTGGAGATGTTATGTCATCGAATGCGAAAAAAATCGGCCTTATTGCCTGTACGGGTGTCGTAGCCGGTAACATGATGGGTAGTGGTATTGCACTATTACCTTCTAGTCTTGCCTCTGTAGGCTCTGTTTCAATCTTCAGTTGGCTGATCTGTTTGGTCGGTGCACTGAGTCTGGCGTTCGTTTACGCTCGTCTGGCAACCAAAAACCCACAAGAAGGTGGTCCTATCGCTTATGCTGGCGAAGTGTCTCCGGTATTTGGTTTCCAAACGGGCGTTCTTTATTACCACGCGAACTGGATTGGTAACCTGGCTATTGCCATTACAGGTGTTTCTTACCTTTCAGTATTCTTCCCTGTGCTTAATAACCCAATCCCAGCAGGTATTGCGACGATTGCATCGGTATGGATCTTCACTTTCGTCAACCTACTTGGTGGTAGCTGGGTAAGCCGTCTATGTACGCTTGGTCTAGTTCTTATCCTTATCCCAGTTGTTGGTACAGCCGCATTTGGTTGGACGCACTTCGATACTGCGCTTTACAGCCAAAACTGGAACGTATCAGCAGGCACTGACAGCCACGCGGTAGTAACTGCGGTTCTTATCTGTCTATGGTCATTCGTAGGTGTGGAATCAGCAGCGGTATCGACTGGTATGGTAGAAAACCCTAAACGTACCGTACCACTAGCAACTATGTTGGGTACTGGTATCGCAGGTGTGATTTACATCCTATCAACTCAAATGATCAGCGGCATGTTCCCAGCGTCAGAAGTTGCGGCATCAGGTGCGCCATTTGCACTAGCAACCACTGAGCTATTCGGTAGCTGGACAGCACCATTCGTATCAGCATTTACAGCGCTAGCATGTTTCACTTCGCTAGGTTCTTGGATGATGCTAGTAGGTGAAGCAGGTAAACGCGCAGCAAACGACGGCAACTTCCCTAAAATCTACGGCGAAACTGACAAAAACGGTGTGCCTAAGAAAGGTCTAATCCTTGCGTCAATCAAGATGACTGCACTGATGGTTGTACTGATGTTCTTCAGCTCTAAAACAGCGCACGCATCAGACCTGTTCAACCAACTAACGACTGACGCAGTTCTATTAACTATGCTGCCTTACTTCTACTCAAGCATTAACTTGATTCGCTTCGAAGGTATGACAACACGCAACGGCTTCGTAATGCTGTTCTCTGGTGTGGCTTGTCTGTTCTGCTTCATCGCACTAGCAGGTGCAGAGGGCGGTACGCTAACAGCAACCTTCATCGTTTCTCTAGTTATCTTGATGTTCTACAGCAAAAAAGCAGGTCTTGCTCAGTACGTGAAAATGCACGCTGACGACATGCCTGCCCAAGCAAGCAACTAATCCCCAAAACGCTGGCACTACGGTGCCAGCCCATAAACCCAAATTCACGCGGCGCTCACCTTACTCATTGCCTGTAAATGGCAAAGAGCGCCCTCATTCGCCTTGGAGATGTCCAAATGAATATATTCGCTATCTTGAACCACATGGGTGTGTTCTTTAAAGAAGAGCCAGTTCGTCAACTTCACGCTGCTCTTGAGAAAGCGGGCTACGAAGTGGTTTACCCAGTAGATGATAAAGACTTGATCAAAATGATTGAGATGAACCCACGCATTTGCGGTGTGCTGTTCGACTGGGATAAATACTCACTTGAGCTATGTGAACGTATCAGCCAAATCAACGAAAAACTGCCTGTTCACGCATTTGCTAACGAACAGTCTACTCTAGACATTTCACTAACAGACCTACGTCTAAACGTGAGCTTCTTCGAGTACGCTTTAGGTATGGCTGACGACATCGCTATCAAAATCAACCAAGCGACTGAGGCATACAAAGATGCCATCATGCCTCCATTCACTAAAGCGCTATTCAAATACGTAGAAGAAGGTAAATACACCTTCTGTACTCCAGGTCACATGGGCGGTACTGCATTCCAGAAAAGCCCTGCTGGTAGCATCTTCTACGATTTTTACGGTCCAAACACATTCAAAGCGGACGTATCAATTTCAATGCCTGAACTAGGTTCTCTACTAGACCACTCAGGTCCACATAAAGATGCAGAAGAATACATTGCACGTACATTCAATGCAGACAGCTCGTACATCGTAACGAACGGTACGTCTACATCGAACAAAATCGTTGGTATGTACTCAGCACCTGCTGGCAGCACAGTACTGATTGACCGTAACTGTCACAAATCTCTGACTCACCTAATGATGATGAGCGACGTGACACCAATCTACTTCCGCCCAACTCGTAACGCATACGGCATCCTTGGTGGTATTCCACAAAGCGAATTCAGCCGCGATGTCATTGCAGAGAAAGTGGCGAAAACACCAGGTGCAACAGCACCAACTTACGCAGTAGTGACTAACTCAACTTACGATGGTCTGCTGTACAACACGCAATTCATCAAAGAGTCGCTAGATTGTAAACACATCCACTTCGACAGTGCTTGGGTGCCTTACACTAACTTCAACCCAATTTACGAAGGTAAATGTGGTATGAGTGGTGAAGCGATGCCAGGCAAAGTGTTCTACGAGACACAATCAACACACAAATTGTTGGCGGCATTCTCACAAGCTTCAATGATTCACGTGAAAGGTGACTTTGATAAAGAATCTTTCAACGAAGCCTTCATGATGCACACTTCAACTTCACCTCAGTACGGCATTGTTGCTTCTACTGAAACTGCAGCGGCAATGATGCGCGGCAACACTGGTAAGAAGTTGATGCAAGACTCTATCGATCGCGCAATCCGCTTCCGTAAAGAGATCAAACGTCTAGAAGCAGAAAGCGACAGCTGGTTCTTCGATGTATGGCAACCAGAAAACATCGATACCACAGAATGTTGGAAACTAGACCCTAGCGACACATGGCACGGCTTCAAGAACATGGATGATAACCACATGTATCTTGACCCAATCAAAGTAACGCTACTGACTCCAGGGATGAATAAAGAAGGCGAACTAGAAGAATCAGGTATTCCTGCTTCGCTGGTGGCTAAATTCCTAGACGAGCGTGGCATCGTGGTAGAGAAAACAGGTCCATACAACTTGTTGTTCCTATTCTCAATCGGTATCGACAAATCAAAAGCAATGCAATTGCTACGCGGTCTAACTGAATTTAAACGTGGCTACGACTTGAACCTAACCATCAAGAGCTTCCTACCTTCGCTATACAACGAAGATCCAAGCTTTTATGAAGGCATGCGCGTTCAAGAACTAGCACAAGCAATTCATGACCTAACTAAGAAATACAACCTACCAGAGCTAATGTACAAAGCGTTCGATGTTCTTCCAGAAATGAAAGTAACACCACACGCAGCATGGCAAGAAGAGCTTCGCGGTAACGTAGAAGAAATCAAACTGGAAGAAATGGTTGGTCGCGTAAGTGCGAACATGATCCTTCCTTACCCTCCAGGTGTGCCACTAGTACTTCCTGGTGAAATGGTGACTCAAGAGTCTCGCCCTGTGCTGGACTTCCTAGAGATGCTTTGTGAGATCGGTGCGCATTACCCAGGTTTCGAAACCGACATCCACGGTCTATACCAACAAAAAGATGGTAGCTACACCGTAAAAGTATTGAAGAACTAAGTTCCTCTCGAAGATGACGCTATTGGGAATGCAAGCATGCTCCACTCTTACGAGCTCAATGCGTCATCGAACAATAACGGCATTTAGATATACCCCTAACTATTCTGTCGTAAAGAGAAGGGCAAGGATGCTCTGATCTTTTCTTCTATATAGAAGAATAACTTTTCCAAGACTTCACCTGAAGCACCCCAAGTAAAAAGCAAAGACCAAAAGAGCAGCATGAAAGTGCCGCTCTTTTTTTGCTATTTATATAGAAAAGATATCAACAGCCAAAGCTAGGCAAACTCCATCACGATACGCCCATTAATTTCGCCTTTCTCCATATCAGCAAAGATGTCATTGATATCTTCAAGATGTTTAACTTCGGTAATGGCTTTTACTTTTCCTTCTGCTGCGAATTGTAAGCACTCTTGCAAGTCTTTGCGTGTGCCAACAATAGAGCCAATCACTTTGACACCATTTAGCACCGTATCAAAGATAGGGATTGGCATCTCTTCAGGAGGAAGACCAACAAGAACGCATGCGCCACCACGGCGTATGGAGTGATAAGCCTCTTGGAATGCAGGCTTCGATACTGCAGTACATACAACGCCATGCACGCCGCCATTAGTGATGGTCTTAATACGCTCTGATGGTTTCTCTTTCATAAAGTCGATGGTGTGTTGCGCACCTAGACTTTTAGCGAGTGCGAGCTTCTCATCACCAGTATCTACAGCAATGACATTCATGCCCATAGCTACAGCATATTGAATGGCTAAATGACCTAAACCACCTGCACCGACAATTGCCACCCATTGACCTGGTTTTACATCTGTTACTTTGAGCGCTTTATAAGTGGTAACACCTGCACAGAAGAGGGGAGCTGCATCCACATAGCTTAAGCCATCTGGAATCTTCACGACGTACTCACCATGAGCAAGACAGAACTCTGCATAACCGCCATCAACGGAATAACCAGCGTTATGTTGATCTAAACACAGCGTCTCTTGCCCTTCTAAACAATAGTCGCAATGACCACATGCACTATACAACCAAGGAACACCAACACGATCACCTGCTTTGAGATGATGTATCTCGCTGCCAACTTCGACGATTTCACCCACACCTTCATGTCCTGGTACCAGAGGCATTTTGGGTTTTACCGGCCAATCGCCATGACAAGCGTGCAGATCAGTATGACAAACACCACATGCATGAACCTTTACGAGTACATCACGAGGTTTAACGTTGGGTAAAGGAATATCCTTGATAACAAGCGGACCTTTAAATTCACTAACAACTGCGGCTTTCATGAATAACTCTCCAATAATGATAACGAGAATCATTCTTGATCGATATGTAAGGAAGTGCAGTGATCTGAATCAAAAATCGATTTTTGTTTAAGTAGACCATAGTCGAAACTGGTTATTGGTAAGATGGCTTACCTTTAATTTCTGTGAAAAGAAGAGGAGAACGTGACGAAAAACTACGAGAAGACTGCAATGAAGTCTGACTTTACTCCTCTCTAGGATCGAATAATTACGTCAAAGATCCTCTGTTTTGCCGTATATCTGAACAAAGTGTTTGTTATTTGTTCGGTTGAAAGTTTTTTTGCAAAAAACGCTTGTGCTAATTTCTCAACTCCCTATACTGCGCATCCACCGACACGGAGTGAGACGAAAGTCACACAGCGAGTCGGAAGAGAGAAAAAAGAATTTAAAAAAATGCTTGACTCTCTCACGGTGTGAAGTAAGATACGCACCCCTAACGACGAGCAACTAAGTTGCTGAAAATGTTAGAAAAGCTCTTTAAAAATAAGAACCTATCAATCTGTGTGGGCACTCGTTGATGATAATCCAAATTAGATACTTCGGTATCAAATTAGGTTTCAATGAAACGAA